>JAJSAJ010000602.1 GCA_024274855.1 Planctomycetota bacterium
CGGCTGGGGTGGCCGGTTCCAGTGGAAGGACAACAAGTGGGACTCAGCCATGGACGATCGTGATCGTTACAAACCGATTCTGCGCTGGGCAGCCGCATTTCAGAACGACTGGGCGGCGCGTGCCGACTGGTGTGTGAGGCCCTTTTCACAGTGCAATCACCCGCCAGTCCTCACCTGTAACGGTGATGTGTCGAAGAAGGCGAGCCAGCTTGCGGTTGATCCCGGCGCCGAAGTCACGCTCAACGCAGCCGGCTCATCCGACCCAGACAGCGATAGACTTACGTACAACTGGTGGGTTTACAAGGACGCGGGTACATACTGGGGCGCGCCGGCGATTCGTGGAAGCCATTCAGCTCAAGCGGCACTGACGATTCCGGCCGAAGCGTCCGGCCGCACCATTCACGTCATTCTGGAAGTCACCGACGACGGCCGGCCGCCACTGACACGGTATCGGCGAGTGGTGATTCAGGTCGCTGGGAAGCCGCAACCGACGCCCGAAGCCAAATACCTGACCACACCAATCACGCGGCTCGCCGGTCCTCCAACCGAAACAGGGAAGTGGACCTTCTACCGGGGCATCAATATCAATGGGCCGGCTGTTGTCATCGACGGCAATCCGTGGGAAGGCGACAACGCACGCAACTATGGCTGTCGGAACCGTCCCCTGAACAGTCCACAGGTCACATTGCGTCCGCCGACCGACGCCGCTCGCGCGAAAATGATTCACGCATTCCGCTGGGACCCGCGGCCCAAGGTCACACTGACCAACGTTCCACCCGGAACGTACGCCGTCTACGTTTACGCCTGGGAAGACAACAATCTGGAAAACTTCACTCTTTCGCTGAATGATCACGTTGTCTCACGCAATCATTGTAGTGGCGTGGCCGGCGAGTGGCATCGGCTGGGACCGTGGATCAGCGACGTGACCAAGGGGAAGCTGGAGTTGACCGGTTACGGTGGTGCGGCCAATATGTCGGGGATTGAGGTGTGGACGAAGCGTCGGTGAACGAGATTTTGGTGCAATTGTCGGAAACGCTGGCCATTATCGACGGGATTTCTCACCCGGGCCTGGTGACTTCGACGTGTGCGTCACGATCGTTCCGCGGTCAACGAAGACTGCAATGCAAAGGTCGAAATCTCGCCGGCAGCGGCACTGCGTGCTCCGGCCAACACCACCAACACGGCAATTGTACATACAGCCTTACTTCGTAAGACGTGCGCACGGTGCGCGCATGTTGTCAGCCGGACGCCCACGTCCGTCAAATGAACGGATGTGGGTGTCCATTCAGCGAGCTGGTTGCAGCCCTGCCTCGGATACTAGAAAGCGGTTATATTCCGACGTCCAGGGGCGCGCCGCGGCGAAGCCGCCAAACTCACCCTGGGTCACGCTCCTGCAAGAATCCTTCACGGCGTTGCTTTACGGGTAATGCAAATTGCCGAACAGCGCCTCGTTTCTCGTCAGCATGGCCGCAGAGTTCTTGATATAATCAGAGAGTTAGCCGCGGTCAGTGTCTCTGGTTTCAGGTGTCGGTGGAACATCATTTTGCCGTTATCAGCCGGAGTTCGTTTCAGGTACGTTGCGCTGCCCTTCGGTCTCTACAAACACGTTTGTTTCAGCATCTACGAAAGCCTCCAACCCATGTCACATTCTTGCCAAACAACACGCCGTCGTTTTCTTCAGGGTCTAGCCGCCGCGGGAGCCGCAAGCGTTATGCTCCACTCGACCGACCGAGCATTCGGCTACCAGTCGCCTAATGACCGTCCCGTGTTTGCGACGATCGGACTTCGTAACCAGGGCTGGGCCATCACTCAGAAGACGTTTAAGTTTGCCGATTTTGCCGCACTTGCCGACATCGATTCGAATGTGTTGGGAGCCAATATCGAAAAGACCAAAGAAAGACAAGGCAAGAAACCTGATGCCTACAAAGATTATCGAAAAGTTCTCGAACGAAAGGACATCGATGCAGTAATGATCGCTACGCCCGATCACTGGCACACGAAGATTGCGGTCGAGGCGATGCGCGCGGGAAAGGATGTCTATTGTGAAAAACCGCTCACCCTGACGATCGACCAAGGAAAACTGATCGAAAGGGTTGTTAAGGAGACCGGACGCGTATTTCAGGTCGGCACGATGCAACGTACCGAATGTGGGCATCATTTCTTGCAGGCAGTGGCCCTGGTGAAGCAGGGGCGGATTGGCACGGTCAAGAAGGTAACGTGCGGCATCAACGGAATGTCACCTTCGCCGGTCATTCCCGTTGCGCCCGTTCCGACGGAACTCGATTGGGAGTTCTGGCTTGGTCCCACACCGAAGGTTCCGTATCGCGCGCTACCAGAAATGCGAGAAGGTTATGGTGGTGGCGTGCCGCTCTTCAGCAACGGACACTATTCGTTCCGAAACTGGCATGAATACTCGGGTGGCAAGCTGACTGACTGGGGTGCTCATCACGTCGACATTGCCTATTGGGCGATCGGTACCGGCGAGACGGGGCCCGGTAAAGTGACGCCATTGGAACACACTTTGGCGTGCGAGTACAAGGATGGATATCCCGTGTTTCACGATCGGTACAACGTCGCCACGAAGTTTCGCATCCAAGCCGCCATGCCCGACGACATCGAGTTGATTATCACGAGCGAGGGAGACAACGGCATTCTTTTCGAAGGTACGGACGGACGGTTCTTTGTCAACCGGGGTCGCATTTCCGGCAAGCCCGTTGAGGAACTGGAGGAGAATCCGCTGCCGGACGGTGCGTTGGAAGAAGTCTACGGCGGAACAATCAGCGAGAATCATAGTGCCAACTTCATCGAAAGCATGAAGTCTCGAAAGCAACCGATCTCGGACGTCTGGTCGCACAATCGTATGCTCGAAATATGTCACCTTTCGAACATCGCGATGCGTCTGGGGCGAGAGGTCGCCTGGGATTCGGACAAGCGAGAGATCGTCGGCGACGCCGAGGCAAATTCGTTCCTGGCACGGGAAAGCCGCAAGGGTTACGAGATCGAGGTGTAACGCCAGGAAGAAAAAGCGGTCGGGCCGGAACACTTCGGCGTTGTGGCCGTTGACTGCGCCAAACGACGATCGACCTCGACAGCGCGTGAGATAGACCAAGCTGCCGGCAGGCACGTCGAACGGAAGAAATAGGGAGTCGCACAGTTTTTGACGAATGACAGACACTATCGGCAAGTTGTTCATTGTCGTCGGGCGTGGTGTCGAGAGTGTCTGGGAGGTCGGCATATTTCGCCGTTTCTTGAAAAAAACATGGTTCCCCATTTTCTGTTGTGCTCTTGGACACTCCTGAAGAACGGTATAATCGATAGTCATTCATTCAACTCACTTGGCCATGTCGCGAGAGCCGCCGCCACCGTCACCGGAGCTTGCTCATGAAGTCGAGCGTGTTTTTCCAGACTGTCTCGCATCATCTTGAA
>JAJSAJ010000603.1 GCA_024274855.1 Planctomycetota bacterium
CACGTAACCGGTATGCATGTAGTAACGGCCTCGAGTATGGTCGGCTTCGCGCGTACTCATCGACCGAATAATCGCCAGATTGTGCATTTGTTTTGCCAGCATCGGCAAGTGTTCACTGATCTGGACATCCCCACTAGTACTAATCGGCTTGAACGGACCGCCGGTCGTTGCGCCCGGCTTCAGGTCCCACAGATCGATCGTTGAAGGCCCGCCGCCCATCCAGAGCAGGATAGCCGACTTGTGCCGCCGTTTCAGCTCTTGACCATACGCGTGGAAACTGGAACCGAGCATCAAAGCCGAGCCGGCCAGAGCACTTGACTCGGCCATGTGTGAAAGAAAATGGCGACGCCTCATACGACTGGAGCTTCCGGTTTTCGTCAATGTTCTGTCTCCTGATCGGATTTCTGTGCGCCGCCTTGAGGTCGGCGAATAGGCGGCTAGTGATTCAAGATAAACTCGTTGCTGTTGAGAATCGCCCACCAAATATCCTGCAGGGCTTCGGCCGCATTCCCTTTCCGGACCAGCAGCAACTGGTTGGCGACGGCAATCTCATCTTTTGACGCTTTCCGAGCGAGTCCGGCCTGATACAGGTAATTGATTTTCTCGGCCGGCTTCATGTCACTATCAACAACCTTCCGTAACATATTACGCGCATCCAATGCGATGGCCCGCTTGATCAACTCGCCGTTGAACATCATTAGTGTTTGAGGAATGGTGCCGTCGAACATCGTCTGCTCACCTCCATCGTCTGTTCCGAAAGCAACTGAGAACTGACGCAACCAGCGGGATTTGGTCTCCTCCTGCTTCGCTTCGTCGCCTTGTGCCTTATCAGCTTCAGTGGCCACCAACAACGAATCGTATAGTTGTTCGACCTGCATTTGCCGCAAGTAGAACCGGCTGAACTTCGGAGGCTCGCCCAACGACGGATCATCCAATTCAACGTTCGTCTTGTTCGTGCGACTCGACAACGCGTAAGGCTCACTCAGTGTGATCCAACGAATCAGACTCTTGGTGTTGAAACTCGCCCGGCGAAACTCACTTGCCAGGCCGTCCATCAGCTCGGGATGAGATGGCGAATTGTGCACCCCGAGATCATCGATCGGCTTCGTAAAACCATGCCCGAAAAAATGAGCCCACATGCGGTTGACAATGGTCTTTTCGAGCATCGGTGAATTGATGACTAGTCGTGCCAACTCGGCGCGTCGATCGACTTTCTTTACGAAGCCGCTACGGTCGATGGGTGAACCATCCACAAAAACAGGGTAGGCAACCTGCATCTCGCCGTTTCGCAGTTCGTAGTAAATCTCCGCTTGATCCGGGGTCTGCCCTTCACCTTTGAAATCTCGGTCAACCAACTCCGCGTAAGCGATTGTCCGACTCTCGGGCATCGTATGCCGGATCGCTCGCGTCTGGCGGAAAAATGCATTCATTTCCCAGAATTTGCGCTGCTTCCAGTCGTTGAATGGATGGTTGTGGCACTGAGTGCACTGAACCTGCATTCCCAGAAAGATCTTGGCCGTCTCGGCGGTCGCCTGCGTTGCTTTCTCGTCGTTGACTTTTGAAATCAGAAAATTCGTTGCACCGTTGAATTGTTTGCCGCCGGCAACTGTCGTCCCCTTCGCACTGATCAACTCATACACCATGCGATCGTAGGGCTTGTTCCGCGACAACGAGTCCCGAAGATAGGTCTTCAATCCATCCCGACTGGTCAAACTACGTCGCTCGGTTCCCCCCGTACGGCCGATCAGAATGTTCGTCCACACGGTTGTCCAATTGCGAACATATTCGTCCACATACGGTTCTTCCTCCAGCAATCGGTTGACCAACTCGTGACGTTTATCCGCACGGCGATTTATCGTGAATTGACGCAGTTCATCAACGGTGGGAATCCGTCCCAAAACGTCCAAGAACAAACGTCGACACCACTCACCGTCCGTAGCTCGTGGCGATGGAGTCAATCCGAAATTCGCCCATCCAGCACGAATCTGCTGATTGATCA
>JAJSAJ010000604.1 GCA_024274855.1 Planctomycetota bacterium
GTCAAGGATGGTGAAGTGATCGCTCCTGAGGACTTCGAGAAGCTAAGCGAAGACGAGCGCAAGCAGATCGAAGAAGTGGTCGCGCAACTGCAAGAGGAACTGAAGGGACTGATTGAGAAAATCCCACAATGGCGAAAAGAGGCACGTGATCGTGTCCGAGATCTGAACCGCCAGACAACCCAGGCAGCTATTTCGCACCTGCTGATTGCTCTCCGAAAAGACTACAGCGATCACCCCAGACTGCTCGCCTACTTCGACGCCTTGGAAAACGATATTGTCGATCACACCGACGCATTCCAGCCGACAGACGAAGAGTCGCCTGCCGCTCTACTCGGAATGGCCACAAATCCCCAGCAGATTCTCGAACGTTATGAGATCAACCTTCTTGTCGACAATGGCGGTTTGAAGGGAGCTCCGATCGTTTTCGAAAACCATCCAAACTACCAGAACCTGCTGGGGCGGGCAGAACACGAATCTCACATGGGGACCCTTGTCACCCGGTTTTCCCTGATTAAGGCCGGCGCGCTGCATCAGGCCAACGGCGGTTATCTGGTGCTGGACGTTCACCGGATCTTGCAACAGCCCGGAGCGTGGGAGGGTCTGAAGCGAGCCCTGAATGCGGGAGAACTGAAAATTGAGTCCCTCGGCGAATCACTCAGTCTGATCAGTACCGTCTCGCTACAGCCTGAGTCAATTCCATTGAATGTCAAAGTCATCCTGGTCGGTGATCGCATGCTGTACTACCTGCTTTGCCAGTATGATCGTGACTTCCCCAACATGTTCAAAGTCGCAGCTGATTTCGACGAGCAGATGCAGCGAAGTGACGAGACATGCCGCCTCTACGCTCGATTCATCGCGACCCTGGCACGCCAGGAAAAACACAGGCCCCTCGATAAACACGCCGTCGCTCGCATGATCGAACAAAGTGCACGTACGGCTGGCGATTCCGAGAAACTCTCGACCAGCACGCAAATGATCGCGAACCTGCTGCGCGAATCCGACTACTGGGCGTCAATCGAAGGGGGCGACCATGTGACCGCCAAACACGTCGATCGAGCAATTGAAAAGCAGATCTATCGATCGGACCGCGTCCGTCATTTGGTTTACGAACAGATCGAACGCGGCACCATTTTCATCGACACCGATGGCCTTTGTGTCGGCCAGATCAACGGGTTGTCGATCCTTTCACTGGGAAACTTTGCCTTCGGCCAGCCGTCACGCATTACCGCCACGACCCGCATCGGCAAAGGAGAGTTGATCAACATCGAACGCGAAGTGGAACTGAGTGGCGCCATTCACACGAAGGGCGTCCTGATCCTCTCCTCATTCCTCGCCTCGCGTTTCGCACAAACCAAGCCTCTGTCACTTTCGGCCAGCCTGGTCTTCGAGCAATCGTACGGCATGGTCGACGGCGACAGCGCGTCGGTCGCAGAACTCTGCGTCCTCTTGTCGGCCCTGTCGGAATTACCGATCAAACAGTCGCTTGCCGTTACCGGCTCGGTCAACCAACATGGCCAAGTCCAGCCGATCGGCGGGGCAAACGAAAAAATCGAGGGATTCTTCGATGTCTGCAGTGCGCGCGGCCTGACCGGCGAACAAGGCGCAATAATTCCGAAGGCCAACATCAAGCATCTGATGCTTCGAAGCGATGTGGTCCAGGCAGTCAAGGACAACA
>JAJSAJ010000605.1 GCA_024274855.1 Planctomycetota bacterium
AGCCAGTAAATGCGACAACAATTGATCCGCCAGTCCCTAGTTCAACGATCGCCTTGACACTTTCGTCGTTCTTTTCGAAGCACTTGACGCAATTGCATAGACCAGCGGCTGGAAAGTCAAACAGTCGGACGAAACGTTCACCCGATTTCGGTCAGCGGCGCGACGGATTACGAGCAATTCCCGTCAGGATGATACCAAAAAACACAGCCGTTATTGCCACCCAGACCGCGCGATCCACCCAACGAACGGGCAGTACCACGTCGGTCACGGCGCTCGGGAAATAGAACGACAGGAGTGTCGTGTAGCAGATGCCGGCAACTACGCCGGAAAGCAGACCCGCAACCGTGCAAGTGACGGCCATACGGAAAGAACGTCCGAACACGATTCCAAGTCCCAACCCCACACCACCAGTGACAAGCCCCAACACGGCACTCGTGGCAACGATGATCGGCATTAGATCTGGCCGTTCGCCCAACCGCTCAAAACCCTGAAGACCAACCCATGCGGCCAGAACACCAAAACCGGCTCCGAATAGACCGCCCAGAATAGCGCCCTTCGCAATGTCGGCACCCGATCGCCGGATCCCTTCTCCGGACCCCAAAAACAGACCAAGGCATGCCCCCAAGACCCCGACAGAAAAAAGAGTTCGCCGGACAAGTTCCTGCTGCACCCATTCGTCCGGGATTTCACGCCGGCCAGCCATTGCGGATTCTGGGATGCCAAGCAGCGGCAGGCAAAGTTCCATGATCAACCAGGCCGCCCCGGCCGCCAGCAACCCGCAAATCAGGCCGGACAATGGGCCACTACGCCACGTTCTATCACGCGAAGCTTTGGAATGCTCGACCGAGTCCGCGTCTACCGTCTGAGCACTGCTGTCCGGGAGTGAATTCGTTGTTGGCATCAGAAGCTCCTGTAAAGTGATTAGTCTGACATCTCAGAAACAGATTCAACGCAACAGTCAGGCTGACTGGTAATATCCGTCTCGCCGCCAAGGTGTCGCCCTCTTCTGGGTACAGACCCCCATGGGCTCGTCCCATGGGTGAATCCGTCTCGCCGCTAAGGTGTCACCCTCTTCCGCGTACAGACCCCCATGGGCTCGTCCCATGGGTGAATCAGTCTCGCAGCTAATGGAGGATCGCCACACGAACGCCCCCCAGTAAACGCGACAACCATTGATTCGCCAGCCCTTATCTTCACGTAGCCGTCCACGCCGCTGGGGTCTGACGCAATTTTCGGCGGAGAAAGCGTTTCTTTACGCGAACACATTTTGTCGCCGAAAATGGGTCTGACCCCTTGGAAGCGAGCCGGCCAGGCACGCATGAGAACGCTCCCTTGAGTCTTCGATTTGGATTAGTGAAGATAAGTGGTGATTAGTGTTCTAATCTTCCTCCCGTTCAGCCGGTCACTTGCCATCTGGCTAAAGTGTTACCTATTTCCAATAACCGTCTCATATGCTCGGTAGGCTACTATTCGTTCGAGCCCCCTTCGACAATACGGATCACCTGATCGACCGGCACATCGCGCAGCGTATCGGTTCCGCCCCCGAGCCATCGGACTTCGATCCGATCGACTTTTTTCTGTTTCCCCAATCCGAAATAGAGTCGATCTCCCCAATGGCTCTGATATCCACGCCCACTGTGCACTTCGTTCATCTGATCGAGGTCGCCCGCCACAACCCGGACGTGACTGCCGATGGCGCTTCGATTGGCTTTCGTACCCTGCAGTCGGATTTGCAACCAGTGATTATCGGTCTTGGAATCATTGCGAAGGATGGTAGGACGGGCACATGAGTTCAGGATTACGATATCAACATCGCCGTCATTGTCCAGATCATCAAATCCAACTCCTCGGCTGCTCTCCTTAACCAGCATTCCATTGCCGCACACGGTCGACACGTTCACAAACTTGCCATTGCCTGTGTTCATCTGAAGAATATTCGGCGTTCGGTAGGTGGTCGTGTCATCCCGAAGCTCGATATTGTCGTCCAAGTGGCCACACGCGATAAAGAGATCTTGATCGCCATCATTTTCTAAGTCAATAAACCCGTTTCCCCACGTAACATGGGGAAAGGTGCCTCGCCCCGCGTTGCTGACGCGGGTCACATCGGCAAAGATGCCGTCCCCCAGGTTCCGATAGAGGGTTGCCCATTCTCGCCCATAGCTCGTGATGTAGAAATCCAACAATCCGTCATTGTCATAGTCACCACATCCAACCCCCATGCTTCCATGCGGGTTTCCATTGGCATCCAGGGCCGTACCACTGAAAATACCGACCTCTTCGAACTTGCCCGTTCCATCATTCTGGAAAAGAAAGTTGGTCAGCACATCATTGCCGACCAGGACGTCTGTGTCCCCATCGTTATCATAGTCGGCACAGACCATGCCCATTCCGGTTCCAGGATGCGCCGCGACGCCACTTTCTCGACTGACATCCTTGAATGTACCATCTCCCTGATTTCGGAATACGGTGTCCGGATCTCCCTCGTATTCCAGTGGCGTTGGGCACGAGGGAAGTCCGTTTCGATAGTGAACTTTGTGCGTATCGTAGGAAAAGCGAACATAGTTGGCCACGTAAATATCGAGCAGGCCGTCCTTGTCGATATCCAGAAAACAGACTCCCGCGCCAACTTTGTTACCGTTGGCCACACCCGCTTCCTTGGCAACATTGGTGAACGTGCCGTTTCCATTGTTTCGATAGAGAACATTGGGACCAAAATTATTTACGTACAGATCAATGTCTCCGTCGTTATCATAGTCGGCTGCGGCAACTCCCAAACTGTGCCCGACATCTCCCACTCCCGCCTCTTTGGTCACATCGGTGAAATGGAAATTGCCGTCGTTTCGGTAAAGCGTGTTGTGAGGTTGGACATCCATTTTGGTTCCCTTCAGTGGTGCACCGCTGAGGAAATAGATATCGACATCACCATCATGGTCGTAGTCCAGCAGTGCCAGACCGGAAGCAATATACTCGATGATGTAGCGAAGCCCGCTTCCACCATGGGTGTGTCGGAATGTAATGCCCGTTTCTTGGGTGACATCCGTCAAACGGATGAGGCAGGGTGGCGGTGCGGCCGCAACCGTCTGCCATCCGAGCAACCAGGTTAGTGTGGCGCTGAAGGCGAACCACAAGATAGGATGCATCGCCCCACGTCCTGAATCATTGCTTCTGCTCGGACTGTTCCGTCTGTTTCGTTTTGAGTAGTTCATACATCTGCCGATATTGGAGGTTCTTCGGGGCCAGTTTGACAACTTCGGCCATTGCGGCAACGGCACCGGCCAGGTCTCCCGTCTTCTGGAAAGCTGTGCTCAATAACAGGCAATTTGCTGGCGTGGCCTTGAGTGAAACGGCCTTTTGCGCTAATCCAACTGCCTCGTCCAATTTAACATTGAATCGCAAGAAATGGCCAGCCAACGCGGCGTATCCAACAGCGTTCTTTGGGTTCGCATCACGCAGTTCAACCAAACGCTGTTCGGCCTCGCTCATGCGGCCCATCCGGGCATAGAGCCTCGCGATCTCGAGCGGGTACTGGAAGTTCGCCGGCTGCAGCTTGGCAAGCTGCTCCAACATGCGAATGGTCTCGTCCGGCTTGCCCTGTTTGAGATACATCCAAGCTAGTGCCTGTCGGGCTCCAATATTGTTCGTGTCCAGCACCGTGGCTCGCTGACACAGAACCATCGCATCGGCTGGACAGCGAGCGGACTGGCAAACGACAGCCGCATTGGTATACATCTGAGCAGCCTCGCTCCGGTTCGCATCCAAGTCATCAAAGTTACTTCGTTCACTCGACACAAAATCGCGTTCTTTGCTTCGCAGATCGCGGAATTTCGCCAAGTACTTTTTCGCCAAATCCTTTTCTCCCAACCGGGTACACGCGGTGGCAAGACCAAAAAAGGCCGCAGAAAACACCGGAAGCGCTTCGACCGCCGCCAAGTAGTTTTCTTTTGCTTTCTTGTAGTCCATCATCTGCATGTAGGCCATGCCGAGCAGTTCGCGTCCCCGATACGGACGCGGATCCCTTTCGATATTCTGTTCGAGCAACTCAATCGCCGCTTTTGTCTTGTCCATATCAATCAGCGCGCGTGCCAATGCAAGCTGCGTATCAAGCTGGTCCGGATTCGATGCGAGCGACTTGCGAAATAAGTTGATCGCCTTTTCAGTCTCCTCTTTCTTTATAGCGATTTTCCCAAGCCCCTCGTAGGCATATCCGTAGTTCGGATCCAGCTCAATCACCTTGTTCCAGATCTTGCTTGCTTGCTCAAGACGTCCCAATTGGAAGTTGAACCTCGCCACCACTTCCAATGCGTCAGGGTTCGTGGGAAATTCGCGGAGAACACAATCGGCAACTTCTGTTACCTCCTCCCTTAACTCAGCAACCGTCTCCGGGAGGTCAGCGATCCTGTTTCCGAGTAAGGCTACCAAGCCAATACTCTTGGCCGGACCAGCTCCGCTGCCCGGGACTTGCTGCTGGC
Organism: Planctomycetota bacterium; assembly: GCA_024274855.1. Lineage (GTDB taxonomy): Bacteria > Planctomycetota > Planctomycetia > Pirellulales > Pirellulaceae > JAJSAJ01. The sequence continues at coordinate 4,470 of JAJSAJ010000605.1, forward strand.
CGGAAAGGCCGGCAGATTGAGCCGCTGTGCCCGAAGCATCACTCGCAGTGGAAGCTCCAGAACCGGCACCGGCGGTCTGGTCCACCGTATCAGTGGCGTCATCCGGCGCAATCGCGCAAGGTGCCCCTGGATTCGCGGGGTCACCAGGCAACAACCAAAGCGAGCCTGCATATCCGCCTGCCGCTGCCACTGCGGCACCCACAATCAACAGCAGTAACCTGTTCAGCCTCGCAGGGGAGGACGCTGCATCGGAACCACCGTTCGAGGGTTCGCTCGGACCACATGGTGCATCTGATTCGTTGTCTTGCATACCGTTGCTCATCGTTAGATTCGATTTGAGACCGAAGGACCTGGTTCCGCACCGCCAGCTGATAACGACAAACGCGCGAACGAGATTAGTGAACCAGGCAAGCTCTTTACGGAAGTCCACTGGCCGGTGTTCGATAACCTCAGATTATAGCGATGCCGCGGCCCAAAATGCACCCCTGATTTGCGAACTGGAAATGGGGAGCCGTGGCCTTGATCGCAATCCGGTCCAGCAGCGGGCAAACAGGTTCCGGCTGCAGTTCCAAACCTCTTGTAGTGTCCTGGATTACACCATGTCCCGCTCGGCAAGCGGGACCTACCTGGACCACCTTACGATCAAGGCCGGGAGCCGTACTGTTCTTGCGGCGAACGGGGTGTCTGGGCAGGGCGTGGCCCGTTTTAGGGTCAGTTTCGTCAGGCGAGATAAGCCGCCCGGTCAAGGAGGCAGGTCGCAGCTATTGCGGTTTCAACTTCTTCAGCCTCGATGATGAGACAGTTTTTCACGCCATTGCCTAAGGCGGCGTACAAGGTTTCGGAATCCGCAACAGCGCGCTTTGCGTCCTACCTGGTAAGACGTCCGGCCAAGTATCGAGGGTTCTCAAACGTCTTCGCAACCACGGGCTGATCAAAAAGGCAGGCAACACGTACGAGTACTACTTAACCCGGACGAGCCGGAACCATTACGAAGTGCACTCCAGAAGCCGCCTGCTTCAGCTGGCGGAGTCGTCCCGCAAACAACCTAACCCGGACTATAAAAACTATATAAAAACGTAACTGTTTAGCCGTCTGCAGTAGGGCTTGCATCTCACTGCTGTTTTTTCGGCTGATCGACCCCAACGGCCTTGTGCCGTTGG
>JAJSAJ010000606.1 GCA_024274855.1 Planctomycetota bacterium
CCCGTGGGTGCCGGACCAAAGGGTGTTTGCCGCGAGTCGGGTTCAGGTGGACATAGCGGCTTACCGACCAGAAATAGCTTTCGTCCTCAACCAATTCGCCTTTGAACCGGCCTTGAAACAAATGCCCCGGACGGCGATGACGCCTTGCAAAACCGTTGGCATACGTGGAAAGTAACCGTTGCATGCCGCGGGAAAGATTGGGCCGGACTGTTCTGAAAAACAGGTGGAAATGATTTGGCATGAAGACAAATGAAAAAAGTTGCCAACCACATCGAACCACGGTATCCTCCAAGCGATCGAGCAGAATCTGTCGATCCACGTCATCTCGGAAGATCGCTTGGCGCGCATTCCCACGGGACATCACATGATAGATCGCGCCGGCGTACTCTATTCGAAGTGGTCGGGCCATGGCAGTATTCTAACCCTCGCGACGCCTTCACGTCAACAAAGAACAAGGTCTGACCCCGCTCCGTTGTTCGTTTGAAATCTTCCGGCGCTTCCCACCGTTCTCGCTTCACGGGATTGGATGCGTGTGGTCCATCCTTTCCAAGTGTTATTGGACGCCGGACAGTTCAAATCGCGGGCTGCGCTGGCCCGCCACTTGGGAGTCCGCCGGGCAAGCGTAACGCAGGTGCTAAAGCGGCTGATAGGCAAGTCGCCTAAGTCCGACGCTAAACATGCGTGACGTGAGACCTGATAGGCGATCATCAAAGTGGCGACAGCTTGGCAGTGCTTCTAAAATGTCTGAGCACCTGCTTGCGACCGCGCTGAATCTGTTCGCTCATTAGATCGCGGGCACGCTGATGGTCGCGGTTTCTGAGTGCTTCAATGAGATCGCCTTTTCCAGTACACGTTTGCTTTGTGACTTCGGACGTCAAGAGTTGTGGGGCGTCACGTTGCGTGTCGAAGATCTGCCCGATGGCGTGGTGCTCATGGATGACTTTCGCCAACAGCGGGTTGCGAGCCGCTTCGACCAGCAATTCATGGAACCGCTGCTCCGTATCCAGCCACGCATTGATTTGCCGCTTTGTGGCGTGTTTCTTTGATTGCTCTTGAATCTGTTGAGCGATGGTCTGCGCCGCGGTCAGGATCGACTCAAGTTCTTCCAGTTGATATTCGGTGATCTACCGCGCTGCCTCGCCTGCAGCGCAGCTTTCCAATGCGTCTCGCAGTACATAGAGGTTGTCGAGATCTTGAGGATCGGTCTTGCGAACGAACGCACCGGAACCAGGAACATGTTCAACAAGACCCTCACTCGCCAGCCGATGAATTGCCTCGCGGACCGGGATCACACTGACTCCGATTTCTTCAGCGAGCGTCGATTCACCAGCCTCTTGCCAGGTGGGAGGTCACCTTGTGAGAGCCGCTGGCGAATGTAGTCGTAAGATTTCTCTGCGAGAGTGTGTTCCATTTTCTTGTCCATGCACTTGCTTGCGATGTCAACAACCCCGTATGTTATAGTATGTAATAACATAGGCGGCAACTCAGTTCCCGCACTCAGTTGTTCCGCAGTGAACAGGAGACAGGCAGTGCAGAGCGCATGGACAACGCAACTGGCAATGGTGACGAGCGTCGTGCTGCTGTTAAGTTCGCCACCGAGCAGTGCTGACGAATCGCGACCGAACGTGTTGTTCATCGCGGTCGATGATCTTCGCCCGGAACTGGGATGCTACGGGGCTTCGTGCATTCACAGCCCCAACATCGACAGGCTCGCCGCGAGCGGGCGGTTGTTTGAGCGGGCGTATTGTCAGCAGGCGGTTTGCAATCCTTCGCGTACCAGTCTAATGACCGGGCTGCGACCAGATTAGGTCGGCGTCACCGGGAATCATTCTCACTTTCGTACCAATCATCCCGACGTCGTCACGCTGCCGCAGCACTTCATGAAACATGGCTACCACGCGGAGGCCATCGGGAAGATTTATCATGGCGTGTTTCCCGACGGGGCCAGCAATACCAAGTGGGATACGATGGGCGATCCAGAAAGTTGGTCAGTACCGGCCGTGCGATTTGGTCCGCGGTATTACTACACCGAGGAAGGCATCGCGGCGGCAAAGCTGACTTTCCAACGGGTCTACAAACCGAAGAATCCTGGTCCGGATGACTGGACGAGAAAGCTTGTGTTCGGACCGGCGACGGAATCGCCCAATGTCCCCGACAACACGCTCTACGATGGGCAGGTCGCTGATTCGGCGGTCAAGGCGTTGCAGCGCTTGAAGAACACGGACAAGCCGTTCTTTCTGGCGGTTGGCTTTATCAAGCCACACTCGCCATATATTGCTCCGCAAAAATACTTCGATCTCTACAACGAGGTTGCGCTGCCGTCGCGTAGTGAGTTTCCCGAAAATGCTTCAACCTTTGCTGGACACGGTTCAGGTGAATTGCGGCGTTACACGGACCAGCCGAAACGAGGTGCGTTTCCCGCGACGAACCAGCGAAGGGTTCGACAGGCCTACTTCGCGTGCGTCAGCTACATCGATACTCAAATTGGTCGAGTGTTGAAAGGGCTGGACCGGTCGGGCCTGAGAGAGAAGACAATTGTGGTCTTGTTCGGCGATCATGGTTATCACCTTGGTGAACAGGGATTATGGGGCAAGACGACAAACTTTGAACTCGACACGCGCGTCCCGCTGATTGTGCGAGCACCGGGCATGAAGGCGGCAGGCAAGTCGAGTTCATCCATCGTCGAATTGGTCGATCTGTACCCAACTTTGTCCGAGTTGGCTGGTTTACCGGTTGGAAAGCAACTCGAAGGCAAGAGTTTCGTTTCGATTCTGAACGATCCGGACAGCGTCACGAAAGCACTTGCTCTCAGCCAATATCCTCGTGGCGGTGGATTGATGGGATATTCGATGCGGACGGCAACGCATCGATTTACACAATGGGTGCACCGGCAGTCAGGCGAGGTTCGAGCAACCGAACTGTACGACTATGCAAACGAGCTGATTGAATCGAAGAACATTGCCCATTCATCGCCCGAACTGGTCAAGGAGTTATCGATTCAACTGGCTGCCGTCGCCGGACTCTCAGGAATTCAGGCTGTTGCTGACAGTACCAATGATGCCCGCCGAAGTCTTACCACTTCGGCAACAGCCAGCTTCGAGGATGTGAAGCCTGGACTGTTCGACAAGCTCGAAACCGCTGTCGGAACCTGGAAGCCGATCAATGGCACAACCACCATTGACGACAAACATGCAAAGACGGGAAAACAGTGTTTGCGGTTGACCGGCGGTGAAAAGACGAGCGTCATACTTGACATCGCCGAGGGGGTGGACACAACTGGCGACCTGGCATTCTGGGCCGAGCGTTGGACAAAACGTGCTCCATTTTCGTTTCGAATCGAGAAGAACTCAGGTGATGACTGGAAAGAGATTTACAATGGCGACAAGCGGGTTCGTGTTGGTCGTTCATTTCTTTCGCAGGTCAAAGTGCCGCTGGATGACGACCGCATCAAGCAGTTGCGGTTCACCGTAACGAGTCCGCCGAAGACCGGAATCCTGATTGACGACATCCGCATTGTGGTCCCTCAGCCGCAGGAGATCGTTAACGTTGAAGTCGTGCCGCTGACACTTCCGGCATTGATTGGCAACAAGGTGTGTCCATTATTGAAACTGGAGGTTGAAACGACAGGCAGTAAGAGTCCACTCTCATTGACACGTTTACAAGTCGAAAACAACGGGACGACAGATCGTTCTGACATCGCCGCATTTTCAATCGACCACGGTGGAAAAACAATACTGTCGCGTGAAGGTGCAAATCTGGCAGAGAGGTTCGAGTTTCAAGAGAACTCGATCAAGCTGTCCGACGGAACCAACACTGTCTGGATCTCATGTCGGCTCGCCAGGAACGCCAACATTGACCGCCGCGTTGGAGCGGTCATTAAGAGTGTCACTTTCTCCAATGGGAAGACGTTCGATCTCGATACGGCACCATCCGTTCAACGAATGGGAGTCGCCGTACGCAACAGTGGGGATGATGGTGTTCACACTTTCCGCATCCCTGGTTTGGCGACAACGAACAAGGGGACGTTGATCGGGGTCTACGATGTTCGCCGACGCGCGGGCGGCGATCTTCCCGGCGACATTGATGTCGGTCTGTCGCGATCGACCGACGGAGGGCGAACATGGGAGCCGATGAAGGTCATCATGGACATGGGCGATGATCCAAAGTGGAGGTACGACGGCATCGGCGACCCCGCAATACTTGTTGATAAAAACACCGGTACGATTTGGGTGGCGGCGACGTGGAGCCATGGTAACCGCTCATGGCGCGGATCTGGGCCAGGAATAAAGCCAGAAGAAACCGGTCAACTGATGCTCGTTCGCAGTGATGACGACGGCGTGACATGGTCCAAGCCAATGAACATTACTGAGCAAGTGAAACGCCCGGAGTGGTGCTTCCTACTTCAGGGACCGGGGAAAGGCATCACGATGCGAGACGGCACGATTGTCTTCGCCGCTCAGTATCAAGACCCGCCGAATCCGAACAATAAGCAGGCTCATCGGCTACCGCATTCGACGATTGTTTACTCGAAGGACCACGGCAAGACATGGCAGATTGGCACCGGCGCATTCGATGGCACCACCGAATCACAGGTCGTGGAAGTTGAACCGGGCGTGCTGATGCTCAACTGCCGCTACAACCGCAAGGCTGTGCGCGTCGTAATGACAACTCGCGACATGGGTCAAACATGGCAGAAACATTCGACGTCGCGGCGGGCGCTGATCGAGCCCGGTTCATGTATGGCGAGCCTGATCGATGTTGATCGTGAGGTTGGGAAAGACGTAGGTGGCTGGCTGTTGTTTTCCAATCCAGACAGCACGCGCGGTCGGCATCACATCACCATCAAAGCTTCACCAGATCGAGGGGCAACGTGGCCCAAAGAGCATCGCTTGTTGCTGGACGAAGGTCGCGGCGCCGGTTATTCGTGTATGTCGATGATCGACGAGAATACCGTCGGCATCCTGTACGAAGGGAGTCAGGCACAGATGACGTTTCAGCGGATCTCGCTGAACGATCTTGTTCACGGAATAGCGGAAGAGCCTCACGCAGAGGCGCAAAGGCGCAGAGGAGAAGATAATGGGCGAACCGTAATTGTGGATCGAGAATCAAAGTCCTCTGCAAATTCGGCGACTCTGCGTGAGAATTTCCGCGAGAGTGGATCATGCAGATGCGTCAGTATTCTCGAACTGCCGCACGTCTTTGGTAGTCGCATGGTTCTACAAGCCGATTCCGAGATTCCCGTCTGGGGTCGAACCAAGGTCGGCTCGACCGTGAGTGTAACGCTTGGCGTGAAAAGGGGTCAGGACTCTTTGTGTGTGCCCGGATCAACGATTCGGAGCATGGGCCAACGGGGGTCAGCAACGCCATGCACGTGCCCTCACTGCTTGGCTCGGCATGCCACGGCTGATCCTCGGCGCCACCGTTCCAGCGACCGTCGTCAGGACAAAGTGCGGATTCCCTGGCACGCGTATCGATCGTGGCAAAGGCCGTTCGCTATCTCGACCCGCAAAGGACCCGACATACATGCGATGCTAAACTTAAATGTCAAGACCTGACCCCATGTGCCTCCCAATCGTCGACGCCGAGCCGATCCGCTCGGTGAAGGCCACGCGAGCACTTGGCGGATGCTGCTGATCAAAGTGGCCTCACGGATCAAGATCACGACCCGTCGCGTGCGGGTATTTCTTTCGGGCTCCTCGTTTCAGTCCTTCTTCCACGACGTAGGCCATGCCTTGATCCCTGACACATAATACTCCACGGGCAGGTTCTCCAATCCTCGTTCCTCGCTGGACTGTCGGTCAGTAGCCAGCAGTGAATGGATCTGCTGACGAGGGGCAGGCAGTCCTTGGTGGCGTCGGACTTGTACTCCATCGAAAGCAGAGATGCGATTTCTCGATATTTTCTCGAAAGGCAGGGAATAAATCGCTGGCTTCGTGCGTCTTGTATACTACCAGCGTTCAAGTTCTTGCGAACCTTTTCCCGGATGGATCGTCTTACCCTTCAGACAACTTCAAGCAGATGATGCTGCCCAACGGGCACGCACGACAGACGGAATCGGAACGATGATGTTCTTATGGTCGAGTCCCATTACCGAACAGCGCAGCGATGCGTATTTTTCCGGAAAACCGGCGAATATGCTGCCCGTGCGCTGCTTGCGTTTGTGACACTCTGCCAGATTCTGTGGGGAATCAGCAAGACCCGGTGTCGCAAACGGCACCGGGTTTGTTTTCGTTGATGGGCTGGTAGCTGAGATGGCCTAGCGCTGGTCTGAAGAGCCGGAGACGTGGATTCGATCGCCACCCAGCCCACTTGCGCTCAACGTACGTAAACAGGCAAAACATGCCCCGTTCGTCCAACGGTAAAGGATAACGGGCTTTCAATCCGCAGACACGGGTTCGATTCCCTCCAGGACTACTCATGCCCAGATACGCCAACCGGCAGAGCGATCCGGCTTAAACCCGGATGTTTGCAGGTTCGATTCCTGCTCTGGGTACTAACGCAAATCAACAACGGCTCGGTAGGCAACTGGCAGACCACCTTGGCTTAGAACCAGGGATGCTGTGGGTTCAAATCCCACCTGAGCCACTTGCGAACAATACGTCCTCGTGGAGCAGTTGGAGTGCTCGCCACGCTGTCAATCGTGGAGGCCGCGGGTTCAAGTCCCGTGGAGGGCGCTGAAATGGCGAGGTGCGCGAATAGGCATAGCGACCAAGCTCAAACCTTGGTGTCTGCGGGTTCGACTCCCACCAGCGTTTCTGACTGTCCGACTGCCGGTTC
>JAJSAJ010000607.1 GCA_024274855.1 Planctomycetota bacterium
CCACCCATCACCGCCGGATCAAACGTGATGCGATCGAACTGGGCCATCTTCGATATCTCCTCCTCTCGTCGAACGTCCAAGGTAACGGGGCGGGGGGACCACCTAGAACCGCTCCGAATCACCGATTACCATTCCAACAGTCTAACGGTTGAATAGCCGGAAATGTAGCCGCTTGCGTTCGCTGCTTGGTTCTCTCTCGTCGGTCAGTCGTTGAGAAGAAGGTTGGAAACAGCATCAACTATGGCGAATGCATCCGCAGCGTACAAGTCAGCACCACCGAACGGATTTAATTCTAGCAACCGAAGCTCGCCATCGCACTCACATATGTCGAGGATATAGACATCCGCAGGGGCAGCAATATTCGCGGCTATTTCCGATGCAAAACCGGCTGCATTGGAGTTGAGATTTACGGATGCCGATATGGGTGACCACAGGTTTGCCGCCTATAGGTACGATCTGCCGCGAGCGACCCAGATAGAGGGAGTCTTCGACTGAGATTCCCGGTTTTGGGCACAATAAAAGGTCCGCACATGAAGCACTTGGCGGTCAGCTCAATCTCTTGGCTCAACGGGTTTGGTGAAGTCGTCAAGAGGGGGTGGCGTGAGAATACGTAAAGAACTCTTGGACATGCGACTTTGTTCAAGACTGGATACGCTTGGCAATCTGTTTCATGTATTCAGCCAGCGAGACACCGTGCGAAGACGCCAACGCCTCGAGCGTGGCTTTCGATGCGAGCACTTCTCCCTTTTCAATCCGTCGCAAATGCCGATCCGTCAAACCTTGGATCTCAGCCTGGGTCAACCCGTGCTCTTCTCGAAAAGATCGAATCGCTGCTCCGTAGTTCTTGTTGAACTTCGCTGTTCTGCCTTTAGTCGCAAGAGCGGCAGCGGGATCGATTAAGTAGAGTAATTGCTCCCAACCTAAATGAACATCTTCGCGCGGCCAATAGAGAAAGCTGCCGTCCTCATCGATCTCGAAATCCTTTTGCAACACCGGATCGTTCCCAATATATCTGACGATCTCGTGCAGCGGGACACGCATTCTCTCGAAATGTGGCGACAGCAATACAAGCGTTCCATCCTCGATCCACGCGTCGGCGATTCGTCTTGGTCCATCAACTTGCATCATTCCGGCAATCATGCGATGGACCACCCCCGAAATGGCCGCTGGCGTGTCCTCGCGTGCAATGTGAAGGCGGCAAGGATTGCGAACGCCCAAACGCAGGATGCGAGGAGTGATTGCCTCAACAGGCAGACTCTCCAGAAACAACAAGTACCGACTGGTCGGCCCTGCGTGAGCCTCTTGCTGGATACGGTCGGGAATATCACTCAGTCGAGAAATGAAGACTGTCTCGACTTCCGACTTGGCCCTCTCATTCCCCAACGTAACATCGCTCCATCGGTCGAACGCATGAAGAGCAAGTCGTTGCCTCCCATGGGAAGGAATTCGTTTCATCGAGTTTCGGCAAATCTTTGCGTACTCCTTGTTTGTTGCTACTAGTCGAGCAACACGGATTTCGCGCACTCTCTTCGTGGGTTGTTTCCGAGGCGTATCAGTTTGCGTAGTAGCAGCCATCTATTTCCTCACGCATCCTGGACTTCTTGCCACTGCGTAAGAAGATCCTCTCGATGCAGTTCCGCTTTGGAACGAAGGGCTTTCAGTGTCTTCGCGGGGATACCTTTCTCGCTCCACTTGACCTCGATCATCTCGTCAGGTTCGAGCATGAAAGAGACCTTCACTTCCCACTCTCCACTCCGCTTCGCGTGAAAATGCGGGGGTTCGTGGTCGTTGGACCAGAACCACATCTTCAGTCCGCCTACCTGAAAGGCTCGTACCGTAGCCACCCAATCCTACCTTGAAATCGGACAAGTACCAATAGCAACTTCAAGGAAATGTCCGGTCGTTCGCTGCTTCCATGAGAATCGAGACTATTCTCCACAGTGTACCGGCAAAACGCGAGATGGCTCGGCAGACAAAATCGGCATGATGCTGTTTGAGAAGACCAGACGCAACATCGTACCTCAGCTCCGCCGATCAGGATATATCGGTCGGTGTAGTCGGCGAAGTGTGCTTTGAAGCGGTCCATGCCCTCAGACGCCTGCTCAGACACTTCCGACGGGAGGCGTAGGTGGCATCCGAAAGCTCATCTTGCAATCGCCACAAGCGTATTGCATCACCGATCAGCCGCCGGAGTTTCTTGGCAAAGGCTGGCCAATTCTTGCCTGGCGATTTGTACTTGTCAACATGCTCCAGGTCGCGCAGCAAATGCACCAGACACGTTTGCCGCAGCGCGCACACCACCGCGTTGTAAGCTCCCCAAAAATCGCTTACCAATGTGCCGGCAAACTCCTGGACAAAGAATTTCATCAGTGCCGGACTGCCCCGCGACCGGTCGATCATAAAACAGGTCAACTGGGTAGTCGAGAAACTCCACAACCAATGAGTTTTTCCATTGACCCGCCATCCCGCTTCATCAGCATGCAAGACTGCCGATTGCAACGCCTCCTTTTGAATCTGTTGATACCAGACGTACAAGATGGCCTGTAGCCGGTACCACATCTGCACCAGCCCGCCCGCCGTAAGCTCCAGCTGCATATGGAAGCCGAACACGTCTACGATTTGAGATATCGTATTGCCCAATGCGTAGTGCAACCATGCCGACAACACGAGCACTCGATTGCCCAACATCGAGCTCGGCAAGGCGTCCGACACTGTTGGTTCAACACGCTTGCGGCAGTTGGCGGCTCCGTAGTCGTACCAGTACGAGTCCTTGACTCGGCCGAACCGTCGGCGTAGGAGTACTGCACTTTGGGAGTGGAACTGACCACGGATGCGATTTTTTCAAGGTTCGAAGATTGGCAACTGATAGGAGCCAGTATTTTTTCCCTCAATGTAGCGGATTTCGAGCGGCCTGGGACTCGAAAAACGGTGGGGAGAAGAGCGGGTGTTCCCCAGCGGGCGGCGCAACTTGCGTCTGGAGCATCAGTTACAATAGGTGCTGTCGAGCCGTCCCAGAAGGTGAGTCGGTGAGGATCCGGTCCACGCAGTTTCTCGGATGCCGACAAAGTTACCCCTCACAGTCGCCCCATTTGGCCGGCGGAGGTAGAATGGCATTACAGTCCACGATTTCGAGCGCCGGAAGGATTGGTCGGATGAGTACCGAGTCGAAAACAACGCACACCGAATTCGCTCACATCGTTGCCACGCCGGGCATCGTTGGCGGCGAGCCTAGAATCTCGGCCACGCGCATCCGGGTGCGAGACGTCGTGGCGGCTCGCGATCTGCAGGCTGCCACGCCCGAGGAAATTGCAACGACGTATTATCCTCACTTGAGTCTCGCTCAAGTCTATGCCGCCCTGGCATACTACGAGGATCACCGGGGCGAGATCGATGCTCTGAAAGAGGCCGAAACGCGGTTCATCGACTCGTTGCGTCAATCTCCGCCCCCGTACTTGGGCGTCGGCGAGGAGGGATAGGGTATGCTCAAGGCATACGCTGACGAGCATGTCCCGCTTGCCATTACGCGCGGACTCCGAATTCGCGGCATGGATGTGACGTCGGTTACCGAACTCGGCCGTCAAGGCACGGATGACGAGGTCTTGCCGGAACAGGCAACCAATGAGAAACGGCTGATGCTGACCTGCGATGCTGATTTCTTGCGGCGTGCTTCGGTTCTGGATTCGGAAAACCGCGAGTTTGCGCCGATCGTGTTTTGGCCACAGCAAGAGCGTAGCATCGGACACGTCATACGCGCCGTGGTTCAACTGGCAGCAACCCTCGCATACGAGGACGCGGTGTCCCGAGTGTTCTTCGTTTGATTGGCGCTGCTTCGAAAGATCAAGAGAGGCAGAATCTGGGCCAAAAGTCCAACAGTAGGTTTTGGCCGATCTCGGTCAAGCAAGTTCGGTATTGGGCCGCATCCGATTCGACGACTCACTATTCTCCCCCCGGCAACTTCGCCTTTCTTACAATCACGGTACCGGATCGCACGGCCAGCATCTGGTCCTGGAACCCGGCGAAGGTTCTCGTCGCCCATTCGCCCATGCCAACGGACCGGCGATGACTGTCCCGGCGCCGGCGAGCCCCGCTCCAATCGCACCGACCGTCGAGCCGAACGCGCGCAGCCGCGTTGCCACGCGTCGCAAACCGCCCTGGACCTTGTCCCTCAAGGCGATCTCGACATAGGCTTTGCCGGCCCGTACTTCATTTCTGCCCGCCATGAGCTGCCCTTGTCATACGCCTCATCCGATATTATCACTTATGATAAAGAGAGAGGCTGTGCCATTTTACTTTTTCGTCTGGGACGGTGAGAACGAACGCCCAAGATCAGTGGGCGGGGAGTTGATCAACTATTTTCAACAGGCTTGCTCCCGCTCCGTTGCGTCGCTTCATTCGGTGCGCACCGCCGCGGAGGCAAAGACACCACCTTCCGTCCGCTTTGACGTTGGCGACGGCGCGTCTCTTCTGCGATACGGTGTAGATCGTTATCGAATTGAGCCGCGAGGCGGCGTTTGATCGCAAGGATCTCGTCGTTTGGATCAGGAATCATTTTCGGTGGCCTTCAGCTGTTCAGGTGTGCAAATGACCGGCGGAATGTAACCAGCCTCCCGACATGTCTCGGCAATCCGAGATTGCAGGTGAGGATTGAGAATATGTTTGAAGTTCCACGTCACAATGAATTGTACACCATTGGCGGCCGCCGTTGCGATATGCAATGCGTCTCGAGGCTCGGAAGCCGGTACGGCCCCCCGTTTGATCAGGAGTTCGGCCAGTCGCTCCGCGTCTCAAAGAGCCAGACCTTAGTTCCGTGTCTCTCCATTGAATCAATAACGTCGGAGCCGCGAATCCACTCTCCGACATGCCGTGACCATTTGTCGCTGCCATAAGAGAAGCCGACCAAGCGTACCTGGTCGGCTTCTTTAAACGGGCGTACGGAAAGTTCATCGGGATGATCCGTCATCCATTGTTCCTCCTCAGGTGCGTTCACGAAGAGGGCGAACGGGAATTTTCGGCGAATTCCGCTTGTTTGCGTCTTGCAAGGATTCAGCTTCCGCTTCCGTCATGACGTAATCATCCTGCTGGAAGCTGGCAACGGCATCGAGCATTTCAGCTACCTCCAAATCCGGCCACAATTCCTGCGGTCGGCTGCCAAGGGCTTCCGCCAGCTTGAGAATCGTTCGTTTTTGCGGCCTGCATTTTCGATTGAGCATTTGAGATATTGCCGGTTGTGAACAACCAATACGATCTGCAATCTCCTGTTGAGTGACACCCTTCGCCGTCATGAGTTCACGAAGTCGCGCTGCAAAAGTTGTTTCTTGAGTATCCATCCTTTCGACTTCTGAAGCAAGTCGCGGAGACTCTTCTGCGGCGAGCGACTCAGAAGCAACGAGGTCCATTCCGTATTCACCTTCGCTGTCGGGATTGAGAAACAGAACATCGGCAATCGTCATCAAGGCGCGTTTTCGTTCGAATGGCGTTGATTGCGGATTCTCAACAATACCGAACATTCGAAATACGACTTCCTGTAATTCATCGCTGCACTCAATCAACGCACACAGGAAACGCTGCCGCGCCGGCATCTCCATTGACTTCACAAACTGCATCACCCGCTTCATCGCCTGAAGCAGTTCAACGGTATGCGGATTATCTGGAAGTTCGATTTGATTCATGGGTGTATCTCCAGGCGGATCAGCACCTGTCAAAATCATTCGGCAACCAACCGTCTGTCCGCTCTCGCACAATGGCCCGGCGACCACGAATGATGTCCATCGCTGCCGATGAAAGTGGCTCGCCTTGCCTCATCACAGATAAGACCCAAATTGTGCCGTCGGGTTCCGGGGTCGGTTCTTCACAAAAGGCAATTCTCAAACCATCTGTCAAGCCGTAGTCGTCAAGCACCAGCAATTCGAAGAACTCTGAGTCAATCGAGCAACAGTCAACGTCGCCCGCAGAACGGTCTCCTCGCTGCCACCAACGAAGTTTCATCGCTTGTCGCCGCAACTGCGCTCGCCCCAAGAGTCGCGGCAGCAGCAAATGCAGGTCTTGAAAGGCCGGTCGTCCAATTCGGACGCGACGACCAGAATCTTCTGCGTCAGTTCTACCAAAGCTCATCGGATCTCATATAACAAAAATATAACACAATCCTGGCTAGTCAACAGCAGTTTCTTAGAATTATCTGGGCGCATAGCCGCAAGTCATTTCCAAACAATCACTTGCAATGATTGCGGGGTCGATCAAATTGCACGACATCCTCTCAGAAACTGTCACACAGGCTTGCCGAAAAGCCACCATCCTCTCAGCAATCTGTTCGCGAAAACCGGTGATTCTAGCAGGTCCGACGCGGTAACACATTGCCAGCCCCCCCCCTCTGGCGAGCCATGACAAGAGACAGTCTGTCGGTAGAACCCAGGTCGCCGCTTCGTTGGAACGTAACGAGACCAGACCGGATCAACTCCGACAGGTCCCGTTTCGCCGACGTCGAACCCCGCTCGACCACCGCCCGCTGGACCTCAACCCAGTGCGTCAACTGCTCAAGGATTCATCGTTGTGGCGGGGGCAGATTTGTCCCTGAAGGGACGTTTGCAAAGACATTCGGTGCGCGGGGGCACTTGCAGGCTCACGCAGTTCTGGATGGAGTTTTACACGGGCCTCGAATCTTGCTGACGGTGGCGATAGAATCTCCCGTCTGAGATAGAAAGCCCGCATACGAAAGAGATCACGCCACGAACAACCTCATCAATATCCAGTCGACACTTCGTCGCCGATCATTTGCAGGGCATTTGTTCATCTTCTGCCCTTGCTTTTCCTCCCAGCTCGATCTTGACAATCCCGCCGCCCGATTTCCCAGTAAGTGGCGGTTGGAATGCTGTTGACCGTTCTCGCCGCAGTTCGCCGCAGTTCGCCGCGACCGCTGGGCTTGTGAAACTGAGGCCTTAGCATTCGGCTCGTAATCTCGCGAGATCAAAGCTATTTTCGTTATGCCGTTTCTCGGATAAAGTATTCAATCCTGATTTGTAATTCCGCCACGTGTTCCTGTTCAAAGGCAAGATAACTATCCTGCCACGGTAGCCGTTCACGGGCCCTGGCCCTGAAGGGAGTGATTCCTGCAGTGTCCGGAGCTTTGCGGCCTCGTCGTTCTGCATATCGCGTATGGCCGATGGATGGTCTTTACGCCGCAGGCGTTACATTCCAAAGCCCAGGGTCG
>JAJSAJ010000608.1 GCA_024274855.1 Planctomycetota bacterium
CCACATGCACGTGCCTCCACCGCCTTCATCGCGATATCGAGCGCACTTACCGCGTCTTCCTGCAAATCAGGCCGCCCATGACCACGTTTCCACGGCCGACCGCATTCGGTAAGCCACAGTGGCTTGGCCGCATGGTCGTTGTCAGTTAACCATTGCCGGTATCGAGCAACCAACGACTCCATCTGCTCCGCATGTCCGTATGTATGAAAGCTAACGACATCGACCAGGTCCAGCATCCCGTTGTTTGCCGTGCTGTCGAGGAACGGCCGATCATAGTGTGCAAACACCCCACCAACCACGGGCGTCCCGCATCCACCATCAGCCAATCCCCGAGCAACAGCTTTGACAACCGCCATATACTGATCGCCCGGCAGATTCCCGCCGAAAAAGATATCCGGCTCGTTCCACACCTCGATCGCACCCCACACCTGCTCCCACTCCAGACCGATACGCTTCCACGCACGGGCCGTCTTCACAAGATCGTCCGGATATCGCTCGATCAAACCAACCGACGAGGGTGCATTGTGAAACACCTCGAGCACCGGAATCCCAAAACACAGAAACTGGCCCCGCAATGTGTCGTAGGCTCGCTTGCGATCTCCCCCTTCCCAATTCATCGTGTCTGGCCCAGGCAGGTTGTCACCCCACGTGAACCGTTCGCGAACCATGGCGATTCCAGCCCGCTTCAGAGACCGGACAAGTCCGAGGCGAACTTTGCCTTTGGGCACCAGCCATGACAAGGCTCCGTCGATCGCGAAAAACGGATCCGGCTGATCCTTCCTTTCCGGAATCGCAACGATCCCAAACCGCTCGCCCGTTTTCGTAAACGCAACTTCGTAGTAACCGCGAGGAAGCGTCACCGACAGTTCCAACCGCCCTTGTTTGTCGACCGCCGCTTTGCCGGACGTGACGATATTGCCTCGGTAATCGCAGATCGTGTACGCCACGTCTCGCACCGCGATTTCCTTCGTCTCGTCCTGCCATACGAGCACGGCTGACCGGTCGGGAGTGACGAAGAACCGAGTCACATTGACCGGCTGGAATATCACCGCCGGGTCTTCCGCGCGCACGCCGTGCGTGCCACCACCAACAATGGTCAATATCAACACCAGATACAACAATCTTCTCATTCTTGACACTCCATCTTGCAAACACTCCCGAAGAAAACGTCGCATTTCTTGCGAATCACGATGCTTGTGAGCACACGAACGAACGCGTCTCGGGAGGGTGAACGGGAATCATTTGTCCTTCGAACCACCGGAGCTTTTCCATTGCGGTTCGTGATTCGATCCTTACCCAGACCGGCTTCTCGGCCGTCAAATCAAATTCCCAACAGGGCAGTGCAGCTGAGACGCTGCCCGCTGCCGTCAATACCGTGATCAACATCGCCAATATGGTGTCATTCCTTGATGGTTTCCTGATGCGGACTGTGTGGATAAATGGGCATGGAAGACAAAGCACACTCTTCCCGCGTCCAGTCCCAGGATCGTCAAATAGACCTGGGCCTCCTCACCGAACCCTTTCTTCTCATCCGTGGGACGCTTTGCCATCCGTGAGCCTACTTCCCCTCTCCATCCGTGG
>JAJSAJ010000040.1 GCA_024274855.1 Planctomycetota bacterium
ACAAACTCACCAAAACAACAATCATCGCCGTCCCCGACCGGTCGGTCAAGGCTTACCGGGTGCCGGCCAATGTCCAGGACCCGTTTAACTTCGTCAATCGACAAACCAGCGCGCCGAGCGACCTCTTCAGTTGTCGGCTCTCGACGGTAATCTTGCAAGAGGCTCTTCTGAATATTTCGCAGCTTCGACAGGATATCGATCATGTGCACCGGGATTCGTATGGTCCGAGCCTGATCGGCAATCGCCCGAGTAATCGCCTGGCGAATCCACCAGGTGGCATAGGTCGAGAACTTGAAGCCCCGACGATACTCGTATTTGTCCACCGCCCGCATAAGACCCGTATTGCCTTCCTGGATCAGATCCAGGAAGCTGAGCCCCCGATTTCGGTACTTCTTTGCGATAGACACGACGAGCCGCAAATTGCCACTCGAAAGCTGTCGCTTGACATCCTCGTACACATCAAACTGCGTTCGAAAGGTGTCGCACCGCTTGCGAAGGCTTCGCGGACTCTCCTGGGTCAAGACCATCAGATCGCGAAGTTCGTGCCGAAGGTTGGCACGCTCGTCCTTCGCCAAAGACTGTCCCTTTAAGCTCCGTAAACGCTCGACGATTTCCTCCATTCGATCGGCAAACTCTTCCAATTGGACCATGAGCGGTTGAACCCGTCGCGTCCGCAGGCTCATTTCTTCGACCAGCTGCAAGCATTTTCGGCGGCGGCGAAGAAAAGCCTTGCGCGCTGTCGCGTGCGCCTCGCCCGTCACCGACTTGCGAATCAGCTGTGCGAAGTCCCGCTGGTTGGTCTCGAGCAGATGGTTTACCGTTTTCAGATTATGGGGCATCCGAGCCAGAATCTGTTCCTTGGTGAGGCATTCGGTCAGCGAGACCTTGATGGTACGATCAAAAGGCAGATCTCCACAATGGACGCGTGCCAAGGTGGCAACGGCCGCATGAGCCGCGTAATGACAACCGAGCACGGATCGGCGAAATCGCTTCCGTGTCACCTCGATCTTTTTCGCGAGCGAGATTTCTTGCTCGCGACTCAGCAGCGGAATTTCCGCCATTTGTGAAAGATACATGCGGATCGGATCGTCGCTCAACTTGGGCAACTCGTCCGCCGTTGGCATCCGTGCCTCGTCCTGGTCAATTCCCAGCTGTACTTCGCTGGCTTCCGGGGCTGGTTTGGGCGTCTCCAAGTCTTTCTTGGGCGGTTGATCAACCAGCTCAATTCCCATTTCGTCAAGTGCGACGAGAAGATTGTCCAGCTTATCCGGATTGACATCTTCGTCAGGGAGATAGTCATTCACTTCGTCATAAGTGAGATATCCCTGTGCCATTCCCTTGGCGACTAATTCCTGCAAATCCTTTTCGAAGTGGTCCACGTGTCACGTCCTCCCGCGCTTTCTTGCGCTATAGAGACACCGGAATGTGAGCCCGTTCACCCCCCCCTTGTGGGTCTAAACGAAGAGGCTCACTGAGCGCGGCATGCTACCCATCCGTGGGCGCGGAAATACCTTGCCGTTCTCGCTCGCGTTGGATCAACTGTTCCAGAATGTCTAACTCCTCCTTTTCATCGTAATGGCGGGTTTCCAAGGTTGCCAGTACTTCGCGTTGAGCGATGCACTGCTTTTGTAAATCGAAGCTGCGGATCAAGCCGATCAGCCGTGCCTCGACATCTTCCAATGCCAACGAGTCCTTCGTTCGAGCTTGCTCGTCCAACTCGACCAACAAGCTCTTCAACTGCGGGTCTTCGGAAACCGTCAGCATGTTTTCAAAGGTGATTTCGATTTGCTGGTCCTGCAGACTGACTAGCAGCGTCCAAAGCTGACTCGCCTGCCCGTTCTGAAACAGGTCGCGCGAGAGCGTCTTGAGTGTATCGGGAACCAGTCGTGGGTGGAGTGTCAGGATTTCAAACAGCTCGCGTTCCAATGGTGTCAGCGAGCCTTGCCCCGTTGCTGCCGGGGCTCCTTGGGGCGAACCGGCCACATTGTCCCGAGCTGGGACGCGGCGCCGCGTCTGCTGGCGAAGTTGAACCAGCCGGTCTCGCAGGGCCGTTTCATCCACACGGAATTGGTTGGCCAGTCGGGCCAGCAGCTGCTGGTGCCGCAGTTGTGTGGCCTCAGGTGTGGCCGTCGACACTCGCGAAGCACCGGCCATCGTCTTCAATATCTCTTCCAAGGCGCGATTCGCCTGGTCCGGGGCTTGCAGCAGATCGATCCCACGGGTTGCGACCTGCACCTTATGTTCCATCGCATCGACCGCTTGGCCGAGTAGATCCCGAAATGCCTCGCCCCCGTGACTGCGAAGAAAATCGAAAGGATCCAGGCCGGACGGCAACGTCAGAATCCTCAGATCGATTTGTTCGGCGACAAAAAGCTCAAGGATTTCGTTTGTTCGACGCTGGCCGGCCGCGTCCCCATCGAGTACCAAAGTGATTCGGTCCGCAAAACGGCGCAACAGTTTCAGATGGCTCGCGCCCAAAGCCGTACCAAGGACGGCAGCAACATGCTGCACCCCGCATTGATGGGCCATAATCACATCCGTATAGCCTTCAACCACCACAATGTGCCTGTCGCGCGCCGTGGCATTGCGAACCAGGTTCAATCCATACAGATGGTCACTCTTCACGAAAACGCGCGTTTCCGGCGAATTGATGTACTTGGGGCTGTCGTCCTTGGCCAACTCGGGCAAGATGCGACCACCAAATGCGATCGGACGGTCCTCGGTATCACGAATCGGGAAGATCAGTCGGCCGCGGAAACGGTCATAATGGCGTTGCCCGTCTCGTGTACGCAGCACAAGACCGGCCGCTTCGAGTATCGCGGTTGTGAACTCGGTACTTCCAGCACGATCCAATAACCACTGCCATCGATCGGGAGAAAACCCGAGCTGGAATTGATGGATACTCTCGTCCGAAAGGCCCCGTTGTTGCAGATAGGCCCGGACCGGAGCCGCTTCTGGCGAGTGCAACAGACACTGGTGCATCTGCTGCTCGGTCCACGCCAACGCACGATACAAGGTCGGCTTGTCTTCGGGGCTGCCTGGTTGCGTTTTCCGTGCCGCATGACGGCTCAGTTCGATGCCCGCACGTTCAGCAAGCATCCGCAAAGCGGTTGGAAAATCGACCCCTTCACGCTTCATCACAAAGCTGAAGATGTCGCCGCCAACGTCACAGACCCAGCACTTCCAAGACTGACGCTCGGGATTCACCTGGAGACTCGGCCGTGAATCATCATGCCACGGACAGATACCGACGTACATTCTTCCCTGCCGGCGCAGCTGAACCGAACGACCGACCAGGTCTACCAGGTCCGTAGCCTGACGCACTTGTTCTTTGGTATCGTAGGACGAATCAAAGGACACAGGCGATTCCTGTGGCATAGGCCCGCGGGAGAATCCCAATCGCGGTCACGGGCGGAGTGTCACGTCCTTGTTAATGTTGACTCCAATAACGCCGGTTCTGGGTCAACCGGCGATGTGTGCCTCCTTGACACATGTGTGGATAATTATAGTCATGTCCGGAAAACGGGTCAACCTGAAGACCAAACCCGAGAAAACACGCAATTCCTCGCGTCTGAAACAACCTGACACTCGCGCATCTCTGTTCACGAACTAACGATTCGGCCTCGCGCCAACCAATACCTGCAGCGTTTTCCTCGCCCCATCACGAATCACCACCACGTCAATCGTTGCCCCGATGCCAGCCAAAGCAACACGCTCGAATAACTCGGTTCGACTGCTGACAGGCTTGCCCCCCCAACGAATAATGACGTCGTTCGGCTTAATTCCAGCCTGTTGGGCGGGCGACGGCGCGCCATCTAGCTCGCTGACCACCTTCGCCACGAACGCGCCTTGCCGGTCCGGCAGCCCCAACTGCTTGGCCAACTCCGGCGTGATCTCGCGAGGCTCGACACCCAGCCAACCTCGTTGTACGCGCCCGTGACGGCGCAAACGATCATAAATCGGCTTGGCCACACTGCTGGGAATCGCGAAACTGATCCCCTGATACCACTCCCCGGCAATCGCCGTGTTAATGCCGACCAACCTGCCCTGTGAATCGACCAAGGGCCCTCCACTGTTGCCAGGGTTCACCGCCGCATCGGTCTGCAAAAAGTCTTGATAATTCACGGCCGTTTCATCAAGGTGGCCCCGCGCACTCAGTATCCCGGAACGGTGCTTGGCACTCAATATCCCAAATGTCACGGTGCGTTCTAACCCAAACGGACTGCCAAGGGCCCAAACCAAAGCGCCAACCTCGATCTGATCGCTGTCCCCCCACTGAGCGGGCATCAGGTCCGTGGCCGTGATCTTCAGAACCGCCAAGTCCGTTTCGCGGTCCACGCCGACAACCTTCGCAGGTACTTGACGCCCGTCACTCAGCTTGATTTGAATATCGACCGCGTTGCCAACAACGTGCCGATTGGTCAAAATGTACCCGTCTTTGTCGATGATGACGCCGGAACCCTGATCGGTCGGCCGATGCCGCTTTCCCAAAGTCCCGATTGATCGGCCGGCTGGCGATGCACGACCGGAGACCACGTTGATGTGTACGACACTCGGCCCAACACGGTGCGCGACTAGCTGATAGGCTTTTGACAACTGGCTGAGCGGCGCATTTTGCAGTTGTTCGCCAGCCGTCTCGTACTCCGCACGCTGACGCCCCCTGGCCACCGCATACGTGATCTTCTCGACCGTGTACGGTAAGAAGAAGCTGAGCATCAGCATCAATGCCAACAGACTCATCAGGGGCGTTAACCGGCCGGCTCCTGGTGCGGCCGCCGTTCGGGATGGCTCGGGAATCCCAGGTAAACCAGTGCTTGGTTCGTCCGATAACCGAACATTTGGCGGCTCGATCCGGCCCGGAACGTCCAAATAGTCCGGCTGTCTTCCGTCAGGATCAGAAAAAGAATCCGTCATGAGCGATCCCCGCAAACAAGAAAATAGACCTGGCCCGAACCCGAAACGGGCGGTCAGAGCACCCGAGGGGCGTGCTTTCACCGACGGTCGGTGACGACGTCGCAAAACGACTTCACAGCATTATACGAAATGATAGCTCACGTAACCCCCTCTCGTGGAGTATATTCTTATTCGTGTGGCGGCTGCGGGCGTGCAGGCAGCAGGCACGCGCATGCCAAGCAGGTCGCCAACCATGGAGGCTTTCGCCTCGAAGTCCGTGTCCGCGGAACCACGTTTGGAGTGGACTATACGTAATGTCGAACCACGACCTAGAGCCGCGTCCGAGTTTTCCACCTCTGCATTGGGCGACCGAAGAAGGGATCTTAATGGTGGGCGGCCTGCTCACTGCTCGTTGGGTCTTGGCAGCCTACCGGCGTGGAATTTTTCCGTGGCCGATGCGTATGGGGGACCAGGCCGAAGTGTTAGCTTGGTTTTCCCCCGATCCGCGCGCCGTTCTAGAACTGGATCAACTGGTGGTTTCTCGCCGTTTGGCACGCCGAATGCGCACCGGACGGTACCGAATGACCTGCGACACCGATTTCGGAGGGGTAATCCGCGCTTGTGCGGCGCCGCGCGACGAGGACGAACCGGGAACCTGGATCACGCCCGACATGATCCGAGTCTACAGCCAGCTTCACCAATTGGGACATACGCACAGCATCGAGGTTTGGGAAAACGAGACTCTGGTTGGAGGCTTGTACGGCGTATCAATCGGTGGTTTCTTCGCGGGCGAGTCGATGTTCCATCGGTGCCTAGATGGTTCGAAGATGGCGATGGTGGC
Organism: Planctomycetota bacterium; assembly: GCA_024274855.1. Classification (GTDB taxonomy): domain Bacteria; phylum Planctomycetota; class Planctomycetia; order Pirellulales; family Pirellulaceae; genus JAJSAJ01. The sequence goes on from JAJSAJ010000040.1 coordinate 5,735, forward strand.
ATTGGTCGCCCATTTGCGTGCACGTCGGTTTTCGTTGCTCGACGTGCAGCAAGCGACCGACCATGCCGTGCGCATGGGTGCCACGTCAATTCGACGGCCACAATTCGTCGAACGTCTGAAGACGGCCGTGGCACAGGACACAACGTTCGGTACGCACTTGGATCTTAGCGAACTACCCCGGTTGCTGACACGGTAAAGAGCGGCACCGAATGCTGAGCGCCCAGCAATTCCTACGACTCACTTGTCGGACGCCCGCCCGGTGTAGGGTGTCAAGATCGCGGCATCCACCTTGGCAACTGGCAACCACGGTTTTGCGAGCGCCGGCACACCACAATCCGGTTACAACGCGCCCATACACCGGTCATCATTTCAGCAATTCCTGGTGTGCCGGCGATCGCCGTGAACGTTGTGGTTGATGGAGAATTGTCGACGGCGATCTGGTCACACCCTACGACTACTTCGCGTCGGAACAACTCGACTCGACGCCTGCGTCAACAATTCAGTC
>JAJSAJ010000609.1 GCA_024274855.1 Planctomycetota bacterium
CAAGAAAGCCCAGCGAAAGAGGCAGTCCGTTTCGTCATTTTGATTTTTGCACTTTGCATTTTGCACTTTTCACTGTTTTCCTTACGGCAGAAAAAGCGGAAGAACGTCCCGCCCCGTCAAGACAAGATTCTCAACTGGCCAGCCTCGCCCTGGGCTGGTCAATTTCTCTAGTTCTGTGCACCTGGTCTTGTTGCGCCGGTGCTGGGCGCCCGGACCACACGGTGCCCTGATTCTCGCGGCTGGAATCGATCGACATGGATCTCAGTCCACCAATAATCGTCAACATTTGTCACCCCCGGTCGAGCAATGCGGAATAGGAAATGCGGAATGAAACCGCATGAGGTGTAACAAGTTGTGCGGTTCTGGCCTCAGTGCGTCGATGGTGGACAAGGGTCTGTCTTAAGGCATTTGAAATCGAGTCGTTTTGTAGGCAATTGCCGGCCAGAATCCAAGTAGTAGGACAAATCGTCGACTACTTCCTGGCCTTGCCACGTATCGGTCTGCAGCAGGATGTGTTGGCCCTGTCGCCCACGATCTATTTGTCCGTCGTACAGACCGACGATCCCATTCAATTCGGCACTTAGCAAAGATGGGCTGTTTCCCCTGTGCAAAGAAAACGTGGGGCGACGAAGAATCCGGCAAGCAACCGGAGGGCAACCTATTGCAGTAGACTGTCATGTTGGCTGTGGCTTAGCCACTGAGGGAGGGATATACTGGCGACGTGCCACATGATGATATCGGCACTCCCTCCGAAACCATTTCGGAAAGTCATTCGCAATACGTCACCAAACGGAGGCAGGAGGACGTGCGGATGTACTTGTGCCACGACATCAAGGGCATTCAGCGATTCGTCTTCAGTATACCGAAGCTGAAGTGCATCATCAGGGGCAGTCGTTTGATTGCCGAGTTTGACGAGGGTGCCGGGTGGCGAAGTGGAGCGGAAGGTGTCCAGATGATATTCGCCGGCGGCGGACATGGTGCTAAGGACCAACAGATCAATTGATGTCGCGTTTACTGGGGGGGGCGTGCGGCGATCCTTCTTAGCTACGAGACTGATTCACCCATGGGACGAGCCCACGGGGGTCTGTATGCGGAAGACTGCGACAGTTATTGATTGGCGAATCCTAGCCGAATCCCGAGCAGTTCCATGAATCCTTCTTAGCTACGAGACTGATTCACCCATGGGGCGAGCCCACGGGGGTCTGTACGCGGAAGAGTGCGACAGTTATTGATTGGCGAATCCTAGCCGAATCCCGAGCAGTTCCAGTGAACGGATCGCCCACTAAAGGGAACCAACAACATGGACCAGGACAAGACAACTTGTGGTGTTATTCTGACCGTTGGCATTACGCACGAACCGGTCGTCTACTGTCTACAGCAGATCAAAGCCGATTTCGCGGCATTCATCTGCACACCCCAGTCAAGGGAGACGCTCGACCGCGTGCTGGAAACGTATCCTCTGAAACCGTCACACTATCGCGTCTGTGAGGTTGACGATGCGCCCGAGGAAATAGGGCACCTGATCGGCGAGTTCCATACGGCCTTCCTCTGGCTCCGTCATGAATGCGGCGTTGACCACCAGCAAATCTTCACGGACCCGACGCCGGGGCGCAAGTGGATGAGTGCCGGGTCGACAATGATCGGCTCATTTCTTGGCCTGAATCTGTTTTATACAGATGCCAAGTATGTGGCCGGCAAGCTCGATCCCAGCACGATGCGGTTCGTCCGCTTGGGAAACGCATACGATCAGACAGGATTCCTGACCGCCGAGAAGGGCCGTGAGTTGTTCAACCGCTTCGATTACCTTTCGGCGATGCAAGCCTTTGACCAGGTCCGCCCCATGCTTTCCGCACAGGCTGATCTATTCAATGGCCTGAAGGACCTATGCAAGACGCTCCACCGATGGGATCTGTTCGAACACTACCAGACGTCATTAGCTGATGAATTGGATATTGCGATAACAACGTTGACCCGGTGCCACAATTCGAAAGTCACGCCACCGGGATTTTCCGATTTTCTGGGACAGATCAGCCGGCTACGAAATGCGATCGAACAGGTAACCACGTGTTCCAAGCCAGACCTGCTTGCAACCGTCGATTTGATGTGCAATGCCGAGCGTCG
>JAJSAJ010000610.1 GCA_024274855.1 Planctomycetota bacterium
CAATACCGATTTTCATGAGTATACTGTGTGCTTTCGATCTGAGGTCTTCGCGACTACTGTCATTCGCTTTTTGTCTATTCCCGATGTGATGAGAGGACCGGCGAAGCTCGCCTGCCATACTCGGCACCCACATCGCTCCGCTGGCACGAGGCCGACGGGGGCGGCTACTGTTTTTTCGCAAGTGTAGGTATTCAGTTGTATTCCCACCGGGACAAGCCCCGCCGGAGAATTGAAGTTGTGGATTACGACCAGGGCTGAGGGCCCATCGTACGATCGGTTGTTCTGCAACGCTGGGGTCTAGTGGTCTCCAATCGCCTGCCGCAGTTGCTGAAGGTCTTGTTCAATCTTGGCCAGTTCGGCACCGTCCGGTTTCCAACTGCCGAACCGGGTCCGGTAATAGGACTCGACAATATGAATCGGAACGGTTGCCAGGCCACTTTGCCCGACGATTGGACGCAGTTGTTCGGCGGCCTTATCAGCCAGTTCGCGGGGTGTTTCGCACGGTTTGCGGTGCATGCCGGCGGCGCCGAGGATCCGTTCCAATTGCCGATAGAAGGCGACTGACGATTTGTGTCCGATCGATCGATGCCGGTATTTCGAACGAACTCGCCTGACAAACGGGACCAGTTTCCGCAAGGCCCGATACACCCCATAGACTAGCAGACAGATAAACACGGCTGCCAGCCCACCTCGCCAGCTGAATGGACGTTGGACAATTTCCCGCAGGTTGGTCAGGGAGAATTGCCGAGCGACCATGCGCCACACGCGGCTGGGGAGCATGGCCTGCGGAGGTGCTTCATCCCGCCGGGCTGTTCGCTGGAAAAACGGAGTGTTGCGGCGTTGGGTATCGGCTAGATGGAGGACGTAATCGTTCCACAGCCATTGTGCGTAGTCGAATGAGTTCGTGACGCGGTCCAGTGCGCTCGCTTTCCATTGCCCGTCGTCCGGTGCGGGTGTTGGCTCCAGACGCAGCCAGACGCCGCGCGGAAACTTCCGGTCCGAGGCGAGCAATTCTTCGGGAATGTCCGCACTTTCGATATAGGCTTCGACCCATGCATGAGCATGCTTCTGACGGACCACATAATAGTGTCCCACATAATTGTACTTGCCTCCGTGATACCCGACGATAATCCGCGAGGGAATGCCGACGCTACGCAACATCAGCACCAAGGCACTGGCAAAATACTCGCAGTGGCCCGTGCGATGGTTGCTGACAAAATCCTCGATCGGATCGACTTGCGATTGACGGTGCCGATTTATTTCGTCGAAGTCGAGTGAGTAATGATAGAGGTCTTTTTCGTGGAAATGTTGTTCCAGGGCTTTTGCCCGGTCGTATGTGTTGCCTTCAGGTGCTTTCTTTTCCACGATCTCCTTGGCCAGTGCGATCAACTTCGGAAGGACTTGGTCGCCATCGACGCGACCATCGAGTAGACGAATCGCCTCGTAAACACGTGATTCGTTGAGCACGAGCGATATGTGGTCTTGTGTGCCGAATCGAAAGGCGGTTGTGGTTACACGGTATCGATATTCCCGAGCCAGTTGTTCGGTCAGCGCATAGGTTCGAATCACCTGTCGAGTACGGTGTCGCACGCGAATGTCACTCGACGCGTCGCCGGCCGAATAAACAGGAAGGACACTGAACAGCAGATCGGCTCCGGTTGGTTCCATTAAGACGTCCTGCAGCACGATGTCTTTCGCGTTGGACGGCGGTTCGCCGAGTCGTTGAGGGCGTCTCGTATCGATCGACTGGCGCCATCGCCCGTGCCCATCTTCGCTTACGTAATGCAGCAGCAATCCGCCGTGAAAGTACGGATCGCCGATCACCGTATACGGTTTTTTCGTTTTGGCGTCCCGGAAAGATACTCGCATTACACGCTCGTTACTTTGAAGCACACGACCCATTTTCGCAAAAGAGATTTCCGGCGAGAATCCCACCTTCGAAAACGCGCGGCTGTTTCTCATCCAGTTCATTCCGTTACCGTGCGGCGCCACGTAGAAGAACAAGGCCGCGAAGGCCACACTGCCGACAATCATCGAAATGATAGGGGCAATCAACGTGCGTGGCTGTAACGTATGTTTGCCGACCAATTCAATCTGGCCCACCATCACATCGGGTTGCGAGCGTTTTTCGGCGGCCAATCCGGTTCTTGACCAGAAATGCCAGGTTGTTCGAGGTGTCGGAGTCGTGGTTCCGGCTCGCTGCCACTCGCGATATACGAAAAAATGGACCAAGGCAAACATCGCAACGATCAGATAGAGAAACAACAGCAGGCCGAATCCCAGATGGTTGTTCAATAAGCTTGCCACAACGACTTGCAGCAGACTGAAGACGGCCAGTTGACCGTAGATCCGCCGGTTTTTTTCCTGGAGCAGGAGGACCATTTGGACGTAAACCAGCAGATTGGCGATCGAGATCAGCTGCTGGTAGCTGCCTAGATTGAAAAAGCTGCGCAGCGAAGCGAACGCGGCCAACAACATGGCGATGTGGGCAAGGACACGATGGAGGTGAAACCACTGCAGCTTGTCGGTTAAGATCACCGAGGCTGTGGCCGTAACCAGTGTCAACACTGGCAATACGATATTTCGCTCACCAATTCCAAGCATCGCCGTCGACAGAATTGCCATGGCCGCCATGTAAATGGACAACGAAATCGGTCTTGACGCTGCGGGTGCCGTACTCATTTCACCTCCTCCCACGACGCATCAAGATCGAAATAACGTGACTGCTCGTTGGCGCGACAGTCAATCCAAAGCAATTTGCCGTTGGAAGCTATTCCGTCCGCCGGCTTCGGAAAATCAGTGAGGCCACCGGCCGCTTGCGTGGCAGCTTCCGACATCGGCCGTGTGCTGACAACGATCTGCTGGGCTCGGTCCCTGGACCGGTCACGTAGCGTCCGCAGCGCTTGGTCAATCGGAGGCCGGTTGTGTGGCGTGACCAACGCCAGATAATCCCATACTTCGTACATCAGCATGCTGGAACTGGGGCCGATCCAGGTTTCACTCTCGTTAGAGGCCACGGCGATGGCAAGTTGACTGCCCGTGTTCCGACAGACGTGAGCGACCGCCGTCGCCATGAAACTGATCGCCGTTTCCGAACGGTCCAGGTCCTTGTCGTCCGGAACTTCGGGCTGCCAGAGGTCGAGCACCAGGACCAGATCGCGGCTACGTTGCTGTTCGAACTGCCGAACCGACAGTTCACCCCGTTTGGCTGACGTGCGCCAGTGGATCCATCGACGGCTGTCGCCCGATCGCCAATCCCGCAACCCGTAGTAGTCACCTTCCAAAGCACC
>JAJSAJ010000611.1 GCA_024274855.1 Planctomycetota bacterium
ATTGATCGGTAGACCATCCGTTCCACGATTCCCGTATACAAGATGAAAACCACGAAAGCAGCAAGCAGGATCAGTGTATATACACCAAAACCCTGTAGCTTGGCGACGGGCAGGCCGAGTAGAGTATCAAACCACTCCATGTGAATACCCACGCAGAGCCCCAGGGCGACCATGCCCAAGATCCAGATTAATGTTGTCCCGACATTGTCAAGCTTCTCGTTCGCTTGCATCAACAACCCGTAGAGATGCTTGTTGGATCTTTTGAACGACGGATCGATATCAATTGTACCGTTTTGATTCTCTCTCTCCATGGCTTTGTTCCTTGCGACGAAGTTGGCGAATAATTTGGGATCAACGGTCGAAATGCGGCAGGTCCCAAACAAGAAGAGAATATGCTCGTATTTGAGCGTTTCCGTTTGGTGCTCACTAAATATGTCAGCACGATGCGCGCCTGTCAAAACCCGTGATTCAAAATGTTACCAAAATGTGAGCAAGCCGCGCCCCTTTTGATGCGAAGATAATCTGTAGCCGTTCACGCCGCTGGGGTCTGACCCCTTGAAACCGACGGCGGCCTACATTCCATGAACGGTTACGATAATCTTGACGAACAGCAAAATATGACGGGAAATCTCCATCAGCCTGGCTCAACTCTATTGACACGTTCTCTATTGCGAACTTAGCTGAATTGGTCCGTGGACTGTGGTAAACTGGTTCAAGCAGTCTTGGGATGCCGATCGACAATTCTTTCTGGACTGTCAGGGCGGCATTCAGTTGCCAAGGTGAATCCGGCGATATGTATTGCCGATTAGTTGGTGACGCTCACACGCGAACAATGCGAGTAGGGTGTCCGCATATCACAACCTGACATTCTGATGTGGCGGCACCCAGCCGGATATAACTGGATTACTTTGAGGTCTTGGATCATGGAAAGACGTTGGCTATTGGCGGCAACCTGCATTTTGATCTCGACTGGCGCAATGGCTTCGGAACGCGGGAACCGATTGGCGTACCTGGATACACATTGCGATCCCTACTATGTCAATGATCTGGACGCACGATTGACCACGCCACAGTGGATTGGCGAGGCGGACGTGCAGGCCGTTGTTGTGTTGGCCATTGATGATATGGCGGACCCAAAAAAGTATGAGGGCTTCTTGCGCCCGATTCTCAATCGTCTCAAGAAAATTGATGGCCGGGCGGGCGTGAATATCATGACCACCAAGATCGATCCGAACGACCCGCAATTGCAGACGTTTCTGGCTGAGGGAGTTCAAATCGATCCGCACACGGCAAGCCACCCTTGTCCCTGTCTCCAGAAAGGCGATTTGGCTGCTGCCAAGGCGACGTTCGACAAATGCATCGACCTGCTTGCACGCATACCAGGTAATCAACCAGTCGGTTTTCGAATGCCGTGCTGCGATTCAATGAACTCGGTCAGTCCGAGGTTCTTTGCGGAGATATTCAATAAGACGACACCGGATGGCCACTTCCTCAGACTCGATTCATCCGTATTTCATTTGTTCACGCCGAATGATCCTGAACTGCCCCGGAACCTCGTCCAGGACCCGGATGGGCGAGAGAAGTTCAGGAAGTATATTCCTCGCGATCGCAACATGGTCAACTACGTTGAAAACTATCCTTACCCCTATGTCATCGGTCGTCTTTGCTGGGAGTTTCCGTGCCTGATGCCAAGTGACTGGGACGCGCAGAATCTGAACGGAAAATGTAGTGAGATGACGGTCAGGGATATGAAAGCGGCCATTGATGCAACTGTTGTCAAACAGGGCGTTTTCGCTCTCTGTTTTCATCCGCATGGTTGGATTCGGAACGATCAGGTTGTCGAGTTGATTGACTATGCGGTCCGGCGTCATGGCAAGAAGGTCAAATTCCTGAACTTCCATGAAGTGGAACAACGTCTTACGAAAAATCTGCTTGGCGGCGAATCGCTACGCACGAAACGGGGAAATGGCAACGGTGTTCGGGTATGTGATGTGAACGGTGACGGATACCTGGATGCGATCATTGCGAATGAGCGAGTACGACAGACCCGAATATGGTCACCTGAAAAAAAGATGTGGCAGACAATTCCTTTCCCCGTTCCTCTTGCCACGCCAACCGGTCGTCGAGCGTCCGATGGCGGACGGTTCGGGATCCTTCATCCGGATGGATTTGCCAGCGTTCTTGTATCGACCGATTCTGTCCGTGGATTGTGGCACTTTGACGGCCGAAAGTGGACAGAGGTTGTTGGTGGGCTGGACGGTTTGTCCGTGGCGGGAAAGCCGCTGCTTACCACCCAAGACGGTCGAGATCTGGGGCTGCGGTTGCGAGACTTGGATTTGGATGGGACGTGTGAACTGATCGTCGGTAACTCCAAAGAGCAAGCGGTCTTCAGTTTCACGGGGCATCGATGGAGAAAACTTCCCTTTGCTCTGCCAAACGGAATTGCGATCGTCGATTCGTTGGGCCGAGATGCGGGCTTTCGATTCGTTGATGTTGATGAAGATGGCCACGATGATATCGTCTTTTCAAACCACGATCGGTACGCCGTCTATCTGTTTTCATCGATGGCCGAAGGGTGGAGTCGAAAGATGTTCGATGACAAACGACGGCCCGCTCGGGCAGCAGGTCGCCGCGAGCTACCGATGATTGTGCGCGCTGATGGGACCAATAATGGGGCATGGTTCAGCTACCGCCATATGTGGGTGCAGAACGAGCAAACAGGTGCGGTGTTGCCGCACCATGTGGATGATCGGTCGTTTGCAAACGATCTATTGCAAGCAGAATAAGGCCCTGAGCGTGTTATCGTGGGTTGTGGCTCGTGCCAAAATCTATTTCTGCTCAGACCCGATCGGAAACAGGCGTACCATGGACACGCCATGGCGAGGAACCTGTGCCGTGAAGTGATCGCTTTCAGATCCCAGATCGATTTGGCGCCAAAGGTCACGGGTTTTCCGACGGTCTGAAATCCCCAATTGCTGCCATGTGACGGAGATGGAACGTTGTGCTTCGTTCAGATTGAATAGGCCGACCGCCAGCGAGCCGTCCTCCATCGGTTTGGCCAGGATCAGGGTGTCATCATCCTGTCGCACAATCCTGGCTTGTTTGCCCAGCGCGTCCTGGTCGACGTCGATTACCTCGGCATTGCAAAGCACGTTCAACGTGAACGCATCAAGCTTGGCCATGTCCCCCGAGAAGATCAGCGGCGCGGCCATCAGGCACCACATCGACATGTAGGAATACTGCTCGTTTCCCGTCAGCGTCGTCGGATGCCCAACCGTCTGGCCGTGGGCGGCACCAACCCATCCGATCAGAATATAGTCGGGATCGTTCCAGTACCCAGGTCTTGCATACTTCCAATGCCTGGCATTTGAGAACCCGATTGAATAGAATCCGGGCAATTCCGATCCACGAGCGAGTCCCAGATCGCCGGTCGTGCGCCAACAATTGCCCTCTACGTCCGGTCCCCATTTCCACACGTCTCCCATTCCGTATTGGCATAGGTTGAAGACCAGGTCGCGGTCCAAGGTTCTCAGGATTCCACCCATTTTCAAGTACGGCTTCTTGAGTTCCGCGAGGCTCTTGTTTTGGGCGACCCGTCCGTAGGAACACCAGTCATACTTAAGGAAATCAAAACCCCATTCGGCAAACTTCTTTGCGTCAATTTCTTCATGTTCGAACGCGCCAAGATAGCCCGCGCAAGTCCATGGCCCGGGCGACGTATAGAGCCCGGCTCGAAGCCCCTTGCCATGGATATATGAAACCATGCCGGTAATGTCGGGAAACTTGCCATTTGGCAGGGTAGCTCCCGCCTTGTCGCGGTAGGGGATATCTCCCTTTTGTTTCATCCAGCAGTCGTCGATATTGACGTACATATAGCCATAGTCGGCCATCCCGGTCCGAACCATCTGGTCAGCGGCTTGGCGCATATGCTGTTCGGTCACTCGCCCGTAGTGGATATACCAACTGTTCCATCCCATCGGTGGAGTCAGCGCGAGTGTGTCCCCGACAACCATGGTGAACTGCTTCCGGCATGTGCCGAGATCGTTTGTCGCTCGCAACGTGACAACATGACGGCCAGGTTGCTTGGGTAAACTACCGGAAATAATGCCTGATGCCGGGTCGATTTTCAGGCTGGAAGGCAAGTTATCACAAGCGAACGTCAGTGGTCTCTTGCCGGTGCATGGAATTCGATAGATCATTGGTCGTCGGGGGCGGCCACCGAACAACCGTGGGCCATGGATCTGCGGCTTGGGGCTTGGATGTGGCGTCAGGATCACTTTCGGTTCCTTGGGAACGGAGGGGCCGTCAACGGCTTCGGGATGCTTGCCGGCGACATGAAACAGGGCGTCGGCCCAATCAGCATGATCGAAGTTGTTGTTGTCTCGTCCGTTTCGAACGATAAGCAACAGCATCTTTTTTCCGGTCAAGTCGACGTCAACTCTCTGGGGTGGGTCGCCACCCTTCATAGTCTTGCTTCGAAACAGAGTCGAGTTGTCGGCGACGATGCGGAACTCGATACTGCCGCGGCCGAGCCCGACTTCGTCATCCACGCCGACCCACGCCGTAAACCGTTTCGTTGTGCCTTTCAGGTCGACCCAAAGAGTACTCGGGGCGTGTGAGCCAACCCCTTGTTCGAAGTGTCTTCCAGCAATCGACAGCGGCTCGCTCTGGATCGATCTATTAGCAAGTGGCTTGCCCCAACCGGCGGACATCTTGGAGATGTCAAGCGAAGAAAGGGGGACGATCTCTTCCGCGACTGCCGTTGCACAGACCGTCAAGGCCGCGACAAGCGCAAGCAGGCGAACCGGATTGTGGCTGCCAAAGAATGTCAACTTCGGTACCAAACCGAGTGGCCAACAGAAGGGGAACCATTCTGATCGAGTATTCATGTGCATCGGCTGGTCTCCTGATCGTCGACGGAATCGAGTCGTGTATTTCATGGGAAGCTCCGGAGTCGAGAGTTTGGCTATCGACCAAGTTTTCAAACCGTTGGGCTGATCATTGAGGGGCCGGCTGGTTAGCAGGCAACGCTCCTTGCCGCAAGGTCCGATGCACACTCTAAGGGCCGGCGAATCAATTATTGTCGTGTTTACTGGGGGGCGTTCGTGCGGCGATCCTCCTTAGCTGCGAGCCTGATTCACCCATGGGGCGAGCCCACGGGGGTCTGTATGCGGAAGAGTGCGACGGTTATTGATTGGCGAATCCTAAGTCTGAGTCAACAGGGGATGGAATCGGCCAGCCAGTGGTTGGCCGCGAGGTATCGAGTCCGCACCGGCCAGTAAAGGCTCGTTCGTTTCCGAGCGGACTCCATCGCTAACAGCATTCAGCACGACGGCGCGCCGGGGATGGTCGGTGCGGTTAGCGAACGAACCATGCACTAACAGCGGGTGGTGAAAGGAGCATTCGCCGGCCTTCAATTCAATCGCGACCGGCGATTGCATTTGCGACCATTGCTCTTTCGTCAGCACCTGTTGGATGGCCTCCATGTCTCCGGCCAAGCCAGTGATTGGCAGCAGGTCCCAGCGATGGCTGCCGGGGATATATTGCAGACAGCCATTGTCGGTCCAAGTGTCGTCCAGGCCGATCCAGCATGTGAGATGTGCCATCGGTCTGGTACGAGTCCAATACGAATAGTCCTGATGCCAAGCGACAACGCCACCGTGGCGAGCCGGTTTGCAAAACAGTTGGTCATGCCAGAATCGTACCTGTCCACCAAGCAACTGGCCGGCCGGGACCGTAAATGCAGGATGCCAAAGCAGGTCATGGAATGCTGGTGTCTGCCGCCAGGCACCAAGGGCATGGAACAGTATTGTGTCAGGATTGAGCGATTCGTTCGTATGGTACTCGTGCCATAGTTCATGGCCTGTGTGCGTCGGTTCGAAAAAATGTTGCAAGTCGTTCCGTAATACGTCTATTTGTTCGTCGTTGAGAATGCGGATACCGGCCAAGTACCCATTCTCTTTATAGAAGTTCAGCTGGTTGTCATCCAGAGAGAACGAGTTCAGATCGTCGGCAACACCGGCCGTGCCAAACAGCGTGCCGATCGGAGAGTGAGCGGATGACAGGTCGTTTGCTTGTGACGAGTTCATTTCAGACATTGATGGATGCTTGAAACCAGAGACGCTTTGTTTGTCGAGAAATGTTCCGAGTGTCGATCACTGTTGGTGCACCGAGCGGTAGAAACGCAGTGGTCCGAGGCCCAGCCTCGTTAGAGTCTTCGTTCGTAGGATGCGCACGCCGTGCGTGCATCCTGTCCGACGACCTCCAGGTCCGTTCGACAATACGGGTCGTGGCTCCGCCATTTGGGTTGCGGGCGAAACCCGCGTTAGTAATACAGGGCAATGACAGGTCTTACACACTCGAATATGAGTAGAAAATGCCGTGACCGTAGTCTCATGCCGCACGGCATCGCGGAGCGATCCTGCCGGTCGTTAGTATATCACGCTTTCGGTGGCAAATGCGAATCACTTTGTGTGATTTCTTTGGCCGAATCGTTGACGTACGGCATATTGAAGAAACGACCAAAGACCGGAGAAACGATACGTGTCATCTACGTAATGCTCGATGACGTAGAAGGTGAAGTAGTAGAACCGGCAGAAACACCACACGCAAATGGCCAGCAAGGCCGTATTGCGAAGAGACAAATTATGTGCCAATAGAAGTACAGCCGATAGGATGCCACCGATCAAGAAAAGCAGTCCTTTAACGTAGAGAATCCGTGGACTGGTAATGTCGGACATGATAAGTCTCTTGGGCCGTGTGTTTTGCCCGTTATCGAGGTTCGGAGTGCGGACAAGGGCGAAATGTGGGACGGCTGTGGAAGTCTGTCGGGTTGGCTCTTCTGCGTCGCAGACTCCGTGACGAGTCACACAAGCTGTTCGAGTCCTTTCAGACCGATTGGCTCACGGCTGGCAAAGGGCTCACCAAATTGTGTTCCGATCAACGAGCCCCAATAGGCGGCCTGGTTTTGCAATTGATCGAGTGTGGATGGCGATTGACCGGAACGACCTGTCACGAATTGGCTCTGATAACAGCGAACAGCTTCGAGTTTCTCTTCCCATTGATCGCTGATGTCCAGGACAAATGCGGGGACGGCGGCAGTTCGCAAGTGGATGCAGTAGTAATAGAATATCCGGGCTGGATGATGAGGCTCGCCCGGTAAATCGGTCTTGGTCAACTTTGCCCAGAACCTCGCTGCTTCGATCAGTTGAGTGGCCGCCACATGATCAGGATGTGCATCGACCCAGTAGGGAGCGAGAAGCCACCGCGGTTTCATTTCGCGCATCACGGAAGCTAGCTGGTGGCGGGCTTCGAGGGTCGGTTGAAGACTGCGGTTTGGTAGACCTAGATTCGAGCGCCAATCAAGCCTCAGCACCTGCGTTGCTTGCTCCGTTTCGCGTTTTCGTGTTGCCACACTGCCGTGCGGCGTCGGCTCGCCGTCGGTCAGATCTAGAACGCCGACTCTCCAGCCTTGAGTCTTGAGTTTCAGCAGCAGTCCCCCGGCGCCTAGCTCGGCGTCGTCCGGGTGCGGGGCAATAGCCAGAACATCGAGCATGATGAAACTTTCCGAACGTCTGTTTGCGATTAGGTTGTCCACGGGTTTGGCATCTGGTGCAAACCTGAATTGTCGCGGTTGGGTGGCTGCGAGCCACGTTCCAAAAGAGGAAACATTAGTGGAGCTGCTTCCATCGTTCCCGTATCTGGTCGGGGCTAGCTGTTCCCGTTGTTCCAATTTGTTGAACGGTTATGGAGGCAACCAGGTTCGCCAGGGATGCGGCTTCCGCGGCGTCAGCACCTGCCAGGAGGGCGACGACCAACGCACTTGTCGCGCTATCGCCGGCACCTACGATATCGATCGGTCCGGAAACCGGGCAGCCGTCCACGGCAAGAACAGGTCGATTCGGGATCGCGACCAGTATCCCCTGCTCGCCACGTGTGCAAAAAACAGGACTCCCTGTACGGTTTGCAAGTTGTGTAGCTGCTTGTTCCGCATCTTGGCGGGATTGATCGGGTAGGCCGGCTGCCACGGTCAACTCGTGCCGATTGCCTTTGAGGATACCCTTCGAAAAATCTCCGATATGGTTGCGACTGTCGATTAACACGATCTTGTCGGCATAGGATGTGGCGAGCTGCTCAATCTGGTGCCGAACCGCATCGTTCACAACTCCGAAGTTGGTTTCAGGCACTTGGTCCAAGACGATCAGCCCGTCGACTTGGGGGAACAAATGTTGCAACGCGTCGCACGTCTTTCGAGTGGCCTGTTCACTTAGGGGGTTCCGGCTGCGAACATCCAATCGATTGAGTTCGGACCAACTGCCATCGGGCATTGGTTGAACGGGTTTCGTATAGGTTGGTGTCAGTCGATCGGATGCTTTCAGGATAAACTCGGTCCGTACTCGCGGCAACTGGCTCAGGACGCGCATCAAGTCGTAACCGTGGCCGTCATCGCCGATGACGGATAGGGGAAGGATCGTTCCCGCGCCGAGTGCGACAAGGTTGTTAATTACGGTTCCCAGAGCGCCGGCAACATTCCGCACTGTCTGGACCTGGTATGCTTCCAGGCCCGTTTCGATGGATGTTTCGTGGAGCGTTGGCGCAAGTTCCAAGTAGCGATCCAGAAAGAGGTCTCCGACAAGTCCTATTCTGAGGTTCTTCGCGGAGTGCAAGACACGATCAAGTTGTTCTTGTTCGATCATGATGGCGTTCCGGGTTGTCATTCCAGGCATGTCATGTGAAGCAGTTCATTTCGACACTGGTAGTCACCGATTACAATATCCGCTCCGGCCCGAACAAGTCGCTGCCGTTTCCAATCGTTGATGCCGGTTCGGCGGACCTCATCGCTTGCGACGCCAATGGCCAATCCTCCCACTTTCTTCACTTCTTCGATTTCGACAAAGCCGTCGCCAAACCCTACGATTTCAGGACCTGCTACGCCGGTTTCGCTGATGATTTTGGCAATGGTCATGGCCTTGGAGAACTTCTTGTAGTCATCCAGAGCGCCATGGATGCGGGGTCCGAAGAACGAATCAAGGCCCAGCACGGCAACCTCATCTCGTACGTATTTCAGGTCGGTTCCGGAGGCCAGATAGAGTGTGATTCCCAGGTCGCGGAGGCTCCGAAGCATTTCGAATGTTCCGGGCACGGTTACTTCGTGTGGCGGGGTGCGACCGCTCTTGACTCCAGCAATTCGGTCAGCCACTTGTTCCCAGAGCAAATCGTGATATTGGTTCTTGTAGTCAAGAGGTTCCTGTGGGGTGGCACCACGTTTTGCAACTTCCTCGGCCAGTCGGATCATTTGATAGATTGTCTGGCGCCCATTGAGCCGCATAACGAAGTCCTCGACATGGTGGGCCAATTCCTCTTGTGTTTCAGGTGTTCCGGTTGCCTGTAGAATGCGGACCATCATGGGGATCATGACATCTTGCCAGTTGCGACGAAGCAAGGACAGCGTGCCGTCAAAGTCGAAGATGGCAGCACGAAATGGGCCGCGGGGAAAACCAGGTCGAATAATGTCAACTGCCGAACTGGCGTCATGGAGGGGTGATTCTGAATAGGGCATGAAGTGTTCTTGTCTGTGACAACGGTTCGCTACGGATGTTCACCACGCGTCGTTCATGTTGACCGATTACCGAGGCTCGAGTGTTTTCACATCCCGTGCCGGTTTCATGACAGGCCTTCAGGTTGTTGCTTCCGCGCGCCAAGTGCGCGTGTCTTGAGAGAGATACCGGATCATGGTGTGCCGGCAATTGGGGGCGGGTGGCCACTGGACGGGCCGACCGATCCGCGAGCTCGTCAGACTTTCCATTGGCTGTGAGCTTGCCGCGACAGGCATTTCTACTCAACATCCAATCATCTTACTCGATGCACGATGGCCTAGCGATATGGCCGCCATTGGGGGAGTCGTGCCTGCTTCGCTTGCGACTGTGCGGAGCCGGTGGCGGATTCGTCTGGAGAGGTGGTTGCCGTATCCGAGTTTCCGCTGCGCTGTTCATTGGGATTATCCGCAACGGTAATCGGCTTACGGTGGGGGACTGGCGCCTGATGCGACCGTGGTGTCCATTGGGCCGCGATTTGGCCCGAAGGGGTGATCGTTATCTCCCGATCCGCCTCGACAGGCGTTCCATCGGAGGGCCAATAACGGACGAACAGGTGCAGACGATTAATCGTGGGAGGTTGCCCTTTCCAGGGAACCGTCAGCTCGATGCTGTCCGCCGAAGGCTGTTGTTTCAAAGCAGATTCCATGGCTTGCGGCTGGAGTTCCCACTTAGCGACCCGAGAACGTTTCTCGGGATCAAGCAGCACAATCGTGACTCGACCGGGCGCGGGAACGTAGTCTTTCCTCTTGTTTCTTGGCTGAAACACAATCCGCAATGCATCATCGCCCGGATGCCCGTCGGTATCCGTTCCCCCGGTACGAGCCGGATCGAGATAGAGCTGTGTTACATTCCGATCCAAGGGCATGGGGACTGCCGATGTCTGGTCGGTCTCTTTACCCATATCAAGACGCGGTGGTTGGAGCAGGTCATCCATCTCGTCCGTGCTGTTCTTTTTCTTGGGAAGGGGCTTGGACGACGAAGGTGTTCCCGATTCGACCGTGGGTGGTGTCAGACTGGGGATACCGGGCAGCAGTCCCTGCAGCGGAGTTTTGTTACCGCGTGCCTTGGGAATTCGCGGTGTCCGTTTTTCCGTGGCGCCCTGATCGGTTTGTCCTTTGATTTGTTCAAGTTCCTTGACTTTCTGCTCGTAGTCGTATTGCAATGCGAACAACTTGTCTTCCAGGAGTCGTTTTTCCGCATTGACATTGTCGATGTATACTTGTGTCTGGGCATTACGACTGCATCCGTTCAGCAGGAAGATGCCGAGAATTGAAATCAGAGCAAGGCGCATGTTCATCACACCCTCGTGCCCAATCTGGGACGTGTAAGTGATCGCCGATCAAGTTTGAATCCATTCAGAGCCATGCATCGGGGCACGGCCAGGTATATGAGCGCAGCCGCATAGCTGGGTGCGGGTCTGCCGGCTGTCTAGTTTCGTTTAATGAACGAGTGCCGCCCGGTCCCGGAATGGCTTTGGGGCAAAGCCAGGCAGAGATCGCATTTGGGCCTCGCTGTCCGTGCCGATCCGTGCTCGGGTTGCGCGCAGCGACTGCTGCAAGTTCCAAGTCTGAGGGCGAAACGGAAACGTCCAACGCGGGCCTGTTCAGGATGGGAGCATCCCCTTGGCAACTCGAAACAATTCCTCCATGAATCGTCTAGTGTTTGGGTTGTAACGTCGTGGCGCCATGTGCGCGTATTTTGCGAGCAGTGGAATCGCCCCAAGGGGGCATGTTCCCAACTTGGATACCGCCCAGCCATTCTAGGACTTGGGCTTTTCCATGTGCTCTAAGACCTGGTCGATCAGATGGTACTTTTGGGCCTCTTCGGCTGTCATAAAGCAATCGCGATCGGTGTCCTTTTCGATCTTATCAAGCGATTGGCCCGTATGTTGAATCAGGATCTTGTTCATATGATCCTTGATACGTCGAAGTTCCTTGGCATGAATCATGATTTCCTCGGCCGATCCTTCCATGCCGGCGAGCGGTTGGTGGATCATGATTCTGGCATTTGGCAGTGCGAACCGTTTGTCTTTCGCGCCGGCGGTCAGCAAGATGGCCCCCATCGAGGCCGCCTGACCGATACAGTAGGTGGCCACGTCACATGTGACGAATTGCATTGTGTCGTAGATTGCCATGCCGGCGCTGATGCTTCCACCGGGTGAATTGATATAGAAATGGATATCCGACTTCGGATCGTCTGACTGCAAGAACAGTAACTGGGCGACAATCGAGTTTGCCACGTCATCGGTGACGGGAGTGCCCAGAAAGACGATACGGTCCTTGAGCAAACGGCTATAAATGTCAAAGACGCGCTCTTCTCGGCCGCTTTTTTCGACGACATAAGGGATCAGTGGCATCGCTTACAAATGCTCCATGAAGGTCTGTCTTCAACGGCCATTTGGGCCAATTGTTCCCCGGTGGAACAACCGGCCCGGGCAACTTGCCGTAACTAGCTCTTGTCCGCATCTTCCCCCGTCGCCGGGGGCTTTTTCAAAACCTCATCCACCAGCCCGTACTCTTTTGCCTCCTGGGCGCTCAGGAAAAAATCTCGATCGGTATCTTGAGCGATTCGTTCGATATCCTGTCCTGAGTGCTCGGCAATGATCTCATTCAGCATTTGGCGAGTACGGAGAATCTCGTCGGCTTGGATCTCAATGTCGCTCACTTGTCCGGAGACGCCGCCGTACGGTTGATGCAACATGACACGCGAGCGGGGCAGTGCGTAGCGTTTTCCCTTGGTCCCACCGGTCAGCAGGACGGCAGCGCCACTGGCAGCCTGTCCCACGCAATAGGTAGCGATAGGAGAACTCAGAATTTGCATGGTGTCATAGATGGCCATCGTCGAGACAACGTCACCACCGGGCGAATTGATATAGAAATGGATTTCCTTACGGCGGTTCTCGCTCTGTAAATAGAGTAGCTTCATCACGACTTCGTTCGCATTGGCCGTGACGATGACTCCCTGGAGGAACACAATCCGGTTCTCCAGCAGCAAGTCACCGAGGGTCAACTGGCGTTGACGCTGATACGACTGATACGAATACGAATTAGTAATCGGAGCGGGCAGCAAAGGGCTCATGCCATGGGGTCCTCAAGTGTCGATCACGCGGACTTACGTTCAATTCGTTCGCAGGCGGCTTGAACCAAGCAACGCACTTCGATCTTCACGCGGGAGAGTAAAGACGTGTGGCGACCCAAACATCCACTTGGGTTCGATTCCTGAAATGCCACACTCGGGCAATTCACGCTTCATCCGTTACGTGTGATCGACAGGTTCACGCAAGCCTTCGGCATCACCTCCGTGTTTGGCCTCGGGAATATTCGTTGTGTCGTGCCCGCCAGCCAGCGTCAGATCGACGCCCATCGTGTCGTCGTCGTTGGAGTCTTCTGGCGACACGTCGGTGAACTCGGCAAATTGACAGATCAGATCGATCACCTTGCGTTCGACGATCTGGTTGCGCAGGGCGTCCATTTGTCCCCGCTTTTCCAGTCGGGCACGGACCCGACGCGGCGGCTCGTCCTGTTGA
The DNA here is from genome assembly GCA_024274855.1 of Planctomycetota bacterium. Taxonomy (GTDB): domain Bacteria; phylum Planctomycetota; class Planctomycetia; order Pirellulales; family Pirellulaceae; genus JAJSAJ01. Next base: position 13,123 of record JAJSAJ010000611.1, read on the forward strand.
GCCGCGATCAAGACGACTTCCGCATCGTAATCGGCCGGTTCTGCATCAATACTCTGCTCTTCGGCAATACGCTCCAGCGTAAAGTGTTCTCGCAACGCACGCTCGGTTGTCTGCATACTGTTTTGTCGAATTCGATTCGCATGCGTTTGGATTACCTCGTCATCGAATCAACCTCTCCTCAGCTCTAAAACGGCTCGCTCCAACTCCCGGCGCGATTGCCGCTCGAGTAATTCAGGGGGCAGGTCCCAGTTGGCACCGCGAAGCAGCTGATCGGTAATCTGTCCTCGAATAGATTGCTGTTGTTCGTATTCGAGTTGTCGCTCCATCTCGCCTCGAACGACATCTCGTAACTCGTCGGGGCCTTCGAACCCACCGATTTCATCCAGGAACGAAGGAGTTAGTTCGGGCAATTCGAGATATTGCACATCGCGGATCTCGAGTGCAACGCGAACATCTTTTCCTTTCAGTTCGGCATTCGCCGCTCCAGCGCTGATCGTGGCAGTCGTTTCTCGCGTATCCCCCGTCTTCGTACCGGTGACAAGTTCGTCAAAGCCCTCGATCGTCGCATCTCGGAAGCTCACTTGTGAAACGACGCGCAACCACACATTTTCATGTTCTGCTACCGGTTGGTTCTCGTGACTCACGCGAATGTTGACGGTGACAATATCGCCCGCCTGCGCACCATCTTCACGTTTGGCCAGCTTGGAATATCGGCGCAACAGTCTTGTGAGTTTCTGCTGAACATCATCATCCGAAAACTGGCGGACCAGACGATTGAGTTTCAGACCCTTCCAGTCGGGCAAGTCGAACTCTGGCCGAACTTCGATGTAGAACTCAAAGGCGAACGGCGCATCTTCAAGGATTGAAACCGCTTCAAAATCGAAGTCGGGTTCGCCAATCGCGGAAAAATCCTGCTCGTCACTCACCTGCGCCAGGGCGTCCATAAGGAGCGAGCCTTTGACTTGATCCAGTATCTGGTCCTTGAATTTGGATTCGACCAGCTTCCGTGGCGCTCGTCCCGGCCGGAAGCCAGGTACTTCCGCTTTGTGAACCAGTTCGTCGAATGCTTCCCGCATGTAGCGGGCAACATCCTCACGCGATACCGATACTGTCACGTGACGCTGGCAGGTACCTTTGGAGTCGACTTGCACTTCGAGCGCCAGCTTCGGTTTTTCTTCTGGAGCAGGAGCATCGGTGGTATCAGCATCTGTTGAAGTCATGGGCGCGCCGTTTGAGCCATCCAAGGAGCTTGTGGGTAAACTCGACAGGAAAAATGGGAAAGAAAGAGCGGGTGATGGGATTCGAACCCACGACAACAACGTTGGCAACGTTGTGCTCTGCCAACTGAGCTACACCCGCGCGTAACCTCTTCTATTCCGCGCCCAAATAGGCCAGAATCCTACGGAACCAGGGATTATAGGGTGGAAAATCAAGCTTGCAAGGGCAATTGTTCACCAGCAAACCCCGGTCCATGTTTTCTGAGTGCCTCGGGCCAGCTCGACGCTCAGTCCGAAAGGCAATGCGACCAACGCAACGCCCTATGACACCAGAACTTAAACATGGTACCCTGCCGTTGGCCCGTGAACAAGACGGGGGAACCCGGCCCTGGGAAATGATCGTCTTGAGACCAACTCTTTAGTGGGGGGCGGGTAGGGGCATAGGTGGATTCGCCGCTCGTCGTATGGTTCCATGGGCGAGCGGTCGGCGTGTGCCGGTGGGGAAACGGCGGGAATTCGTAGACATTTGGGTGGTCTGGCAGCCATTGGGAGAAAGATCGTGATTATTGTATCGAAGATTGTCGTGTGGGTGATTGTCGGTGTGATTGCCGGTTCATTTACCGGAATGCTGGTTAAACGCAGCCGCGAGGGGTTTGGGCGGTGGTTAAACATAGGCCTGGGGCTGGCTGGTGCCCTGATTGGTGGTGGGCTGTTTCATCTGTTTGGAATCGATCTGGGGCTTGGTGAGATTTCGATCAGTCTAAAGGATCTGGTTGCTGCATTCTCCGGCTCGATCATTCTGCTGTTGATCGTTTGGGCAGTAAAGCGGGCTGGTAAACGGGAAACGGCTCCTTGAGCCACTGGGGCTTCCCCGTTGATTTCCGGCGTGGTTGCCAAAGCAGATGTCCAACTTCGAGATTCGAGTTTAGGTTCGGCAAGGGTGTACGTTGAACGGTTGATGCAGTAACTTGATTGAGATAAGAGCCTTAAGGTCGACTGGGCTGCCAAAGCATACCCCTGCGATTCGGCTGGAGACGTGGCTACGGGTCGAGTGGGGGCCCTGGAGGATTTTGGGTGTTCCGGGAGAAGTTTCAGCTGTTTGATCTCTGGGCTGCCCTTTATGACTAACTTCAAAGATCGTTAAGTTGTTGACAAAGTTCCAGCGACCAACGGGAGCGGGTGATTAGGGCCCCGAGCGGTAGCTTGGATTTGGTTGCGGCCCTGCCGCCCTGTGAGGCAGCATGGCGGATGCAGGAGGAGACGTCTGACGTGACAAATACGATGCGACATGTGGTATCCGCTGTTGTTCAGAACGTGCCGGGTGTTCTTGCCCATATTTCGGGCATGCTGGCTTCGCGTGGATACAATATCGACTCGCTGGCAGTTGGCGAAACTGAAGAACCCAACTTGTCACGAATGACATTTGTTGTCGTCGGCGACCGACAGGTCTTAGACCAAGTATGCAAGCAGTTGGAGAAAATAGTCACCGTGGTTCGTGTTGTCGATGTCAGCTCGCAGGATTTTGTGGAACGTGATCTCATGCTTCTCAAGGTGAAAGCCTTGCCTGGGAGCGAGCGAAGTGAGATTCGTGAACTGGTCGAGATATTTCGCGCGAAGATCGTCGATGTTGGTGCGGACGAATTGATGATTGAGATTTCTGGGCGAGAGCACAAGATCGAGGCATTCATCGAACGCATGCGGGGATATGGAATCTTGGAAACGGTCCGATCGGGTCGAATTGCGATGGTTCGCGGAATATCCAACTCGGCCGGCGAGAAGACGAAGGCCGGGACGGCAACCAACTGAACAATTCGTCGATTCTTAAACCGGGGCAGAGTCATGCCAGCAACGATCTATTATGACCATGACGCTGATTTGTCACTTCTTGATGGCAAGGTGATCGCAATTCTCGGGTATGGATCGCAAGGCCATGCCCAGGCGTTGAATCTCCGCGACAGCGGATGTCAGGTGATTGTCGGGCAGCGTCCCGGCAGTCCGAACTATGATCTGGCCATTCAGCATGGGTTTGAACCATTGCCGCTGGATGAGGCAACGCGAAACGCCGATATTGTGAACATCTTGTTGCCGGATGAAGCTCAGGGGAAGATTTATCGTCAGCGGATCGCTCAGAATTTGCAGCCTGGCAACATCTTGATGTGTGCTCATGGTTTCAATATTCACTTTGGGCAGGTCGAGCCACCTCAAGGCGTCGACACGTTATTGGTTGCGCCGAAAGGCCCAGGCAGTCTGGTACGGAGCGAGTTCGAACGTGGCGGCGGCGTTCCCTGCCTGATTGCGGTAGGTGACGGAGTCGGCGACGAGACGCTTCAAATCGGCTTGGCCTACGCGAAGGGACTGGGCGGCACACGGTGCGGCGTGATCCAGACGACGATCGGTGAAGAGACGGAAGCAGACCTGTTTGGTGAGCAAGTCGTTTTGTGCGGCGGCGTGAGCGAGCTGGTGAAATCGGCTTTTGATACATTGGTCGAAGCCGGGTATCAACCTGAAATGGCTTTTTTTGAGTGTATGCACGAACTCAAGCTAATCGTCGATTTGTATTACCAAGGCGGTTTGAGCTACATGCGCCAGAGTATTTCAAACACGGCCGAATACGGTGACTATACACGAGGACCGAGGATCATTAACGATGAGACTCGCCAGGAAATGAAGCGAATCCTCGGCGAGATTCAGTCGGGACAGTTTGCACGTGAATGGATTCTCGAAAACAAAGCCGGTGCACCGGAATTCAAATCGCGCCGGCGCAAGGATCGAAACTTGCAGATCGAGGAAGTTGGTCGCCGATTGCGCAGCCTTATGTCTTGGATCGACGCGAAAGATGTCTCCTGATCGTCGGGGCATCCCGCGGAGGATGCCGTCTGTTCAGCACTAAACGGCGAGGCCGCAACCCAACTCGAATCTCTACCGCGCGACAACCAATAGCCCGCTCTCGTTGGACGCTGAGATTTGTGCAAGAAAGCAAACTTACACGCGTTTGTAAAACAAAGGCCTTTCCATGGGATCTGGATCGATGAGCACGTCCGATGCATTGGAGATCTACCGGAAGCTTCAAAGTGGTGACCGTGTAGAGGTGACGCACGAAGTCAAGGTCGGGTTTCAGAGTTGGGCAACCAGCGCCGTTGGGACACTTGTTCGCAAAGAGCGACGTCGGCACGGGCTGCACCATCAACGGAGTCCGGACGAGCCGGCAATGAGTGATGTGATGATACTCCGTCGCGCGGACGGCGAACTGACGACTATTGCATTGGACGAGTTCACGAAGTTGCGATGTCTTGATGCCTGACGCGAACGGTCGTAGCGGGCAGATGCGTTTTCTTACTGTTTGCCTTGTCGCAATCTGGGCGGAAACACTAGGCTTTGTCTCAAAACGGGAGGGCGAGGCTCCTGCCGAGCTGTCTGGCTGATAAAACAAGAGGCTCAGCGGGAGCTTCGCCCTCCCGAAAACGCTGCTTCTCCGGGTTTTGAGACAAAGCCTTGAACGGATCTGTCCCGGGAAAAGAATCGGCCTCCGTCCGGAACGTCAACTTATGTCGATCGACCCACTGCATAGCCAACATGATCGCGAATTCGAAGATTTTCGGTATGTCTATCCGGTGTTGAGTCGACGTTCCGGAGGTATCTCGGTCGGCATCAATCTGAACCCAGACAAAGTGTGCAATTTTCATTGCATCTATTGTCAGGTTGATCGCGTGTCGCAGGACAAGTCAAGCTTTGTCGATACTGATCGCCTCGTTGGCGAATTGGACAGCGTATTGCAGACGGTCGCTTCGGGAAGGCTTTTTGAGTCGGGTAAATTTCGGCGCACGCCGGACGGGCTCCGAGAACTGAAGGACATTGCGTTTTCCGGAGATGGGGAACCGACGACTTTTCGGAATATTGACCAAGTCGTTCAACGGTGTGCGGAAGTGAAGCGGAAGCGCGGTCTGGATCGCGTGAAGATGGTCCTGATTACAAATGCCAGCATGCTTGACCGGCCAGCCGCGCGCCGGACGTTGGATATTCTCGACACCAATCAGGGCGAAGTCTGGGCCAAACTGGATGCCGGAACCGACGCGTATTTTCAGCAGGTCAATCGCGCGGCTATGCACTTGGACCGGATCGTCGACAACATTATTCAGGCAGCCCAGCAACGTCCGCTAGTGATTCAAACGCTTCTGATGCGAATTCGCGATGAGTCCCCCTCCCCTTCGGAGGTCGATGCGCTCTGCCGTCGATACGACCAAATACTCATGGCCAAAGGTCAGCTGAAGCTTATTCAGATCTGCACGGTGGCTCGGATCCCCGCCGAGTCTTTTGTCGCGCCATTGCGCGATGAGGAAGTGGACGCGCTGGTTCAAATGGTCCGTCGGCGAACGGGTGTCTCGACAGCCGGCTATTACGGCTGTGGCGTCGAATCACAATAGACACCGCCAAGATGGACTTGTTTCTCGTCTCGCCTGCTGTTGGCTGGTCTCCGTCTCAGAACCCGGAGAAGCAGTGTTTCGGGGAGGCGAAGCGTTTTCGGGAGGGCGAAGCTCCTGCTGAGCCGCTTGTTTTGTTGGCCAGAACGGCTCGGCAGGAGCCTTGCCCTCCCGTTTTGGGATAAAGTCTGGAATAGCATCGTTGCATTGCTCCGCGTTCTTCTCGTTTAGCCCGTATGTTTTTCCGGGTAAGAATGACAGCATTTGATTAAGAAGTTATTCAATGGCGAGGAATTCATAATCGAGCGCGCTTTGGTTAGACGCATGCCGAATTGGTTACCGCCTATCCGCCGTTCAGTAATTCACAGATCTTGCGTCCTGTGGTGCTAAATGGGCGCATTTGCAATTGGTCTTGTGTGACCCAGCACAATGGCGGAACGGTGGATTGTGAGGACGTGCAGAATGCTTCATGGCACGTCAGTGTGATTCGGTACCGCGTTACGGCGTGTTTGAATGTTGTCAGGTATTGGAGCCTGGTGATCGTCAAGCCTGTCGACTTGGCGACCTGCTCGATGATCTGCGTTTCGGCTAGCGGCATCTTAGTGGACGAAAGTTCGAATCGCAGGAAGTCCCAAAGTCCCGCCCAACGTTCGCCAGGCTGGCAGTGGCGAATCAGGATCTTGCGGCGGCAGCGGAGAACGATTGCCGCCTCATGCACGGCGATCGTCTTGGCTTTCGGTGTTGGCTCGGGAAACTGGGCCTGGACGCCGTGGGCTCGAGCCGGACAGATGCGCGCGATCGGGCATCTTTCACAGGTCGGATCACGTGACGTACAGACGGTGCTCCCCAGTTCCATCAGTGCCTGATTGAAGTCGCCGACTCGTCGGCGCGGAAGCAGCAATTTGGAAAACTCCCACATCTGCCGTCGATTCTCGCTGCATGCCGGATCGCCCCGCAGCATCATCAATCGAGAAAAAACACGAATCGTGTTGGCTTCGAGGATGGGGTGCCGTTGCTCGAGCGCGATCGACAGGACCGCGCCTGCCGTGTAACGCCCAATACCCGGCAGTGCTCGAACCTGGTCGATTTCCGTTGGAAACTGGCCATTGTATTCCGAGGTGATCACGCGCGCCGCAGCATGCATCTGACGAGCGCGGCGATAGTAACCCAGTCCTTCCCAGTATCTGAGGACCTCATCGCAGTCGGTTTCGGCGAGAGTCTGAACGGTTGGGAAACGATCAATGAATCGTTTGTAGAATGGAATCACTGTTGCGACTTGCGTCTATTGCAGCATGATTTCGCTGACCCAGACGTGGTAAGGCGATTTCGAGTGTCGCCAAGGGAGGTCGCGCGCATGGCGATCGAACCAGCCGAGAAGAGCGCGTCGCAGCCGCGTTCGCGATTTGCTGTCCGGAGGTCTTTCGTTCGAGGGCCGACTGCTCGAAGTCTGCTTTTGGCTCATGTTCCCGATCCGTCGCGAGGCCGTTGCGTGTCGTCCAATTCCGTCGGTGGCCGGTTTTCCTTGATTCGTTCGATCTTGGCGGTGCGGCGCTGCTGTTGACATGCTCGGGTGAACAGGTGGCGCGTCATAGCGGTTGTCAATGCTGCCCGAGCGTCCTGCCAGCTCTTTTGGCCAGGCTTGATTTCGAGGCATTGGATCAGGTGCACTCCCATGGGGGTTGTAATGGGGGGACTGATTTGTCCGGCAGCCAACGCGAACGCAGCCTTGGAAAACGATTCGGGCATTGGTCGATCTCGCTCGATCCAACCCAGGTCTCCACCATTCTTGCCCGTTGGCGCGTTCGATACTGATAGAGCGGCTTTGGCAAAGGAGAGTTCGCCATCGAGAATGCGGCGGCGCACATTCTGTAATCGGCTGAACGCCTGACGCCGTGACTCGAGGTCGTCAGCGGTCTTCACAAGGATATGGGCAACACGAAGTTGTGAGCCGTCGAATTCGGGTCGGTGCTGCTCGAAGTATTTCCGGATTCGGTCTTCCGTGATCTATTTTCCCGTATATCGTTGCCAGGTGAGTCTCCATAGAAACTCTTGCCGTAAAGCATTGGCGGTCTCGTTTCGATCGCGGAGATAGTCGTCCATCGTTTTTTCTCGTCGAGCTAGCCGGTCCTTCAATCGATCAAACTCGATGCCGACCTCGCGGTTGGATGCCAATTCACCGCGTTGTTTCAGGTAATCAAGCACCAATTGTCGATCAATCAATTGCTCGAGTGCCATGCGTTCGAGCGTCTGTCGGCCGGTTGGTGTTGCTTTTCGTGTGCCGAGTAACTGGTTGACAAGTTGCTTAACACGGCCGGCATAAATCGGAGTACCGTTGACGCGTGCCGCGATCAAGTCGTCTGGAGTGTCCATTCCGCGAGTGAAGTCAGCCGCCACGAAAGCGGACAGCATCGACGATATCGCGATGCAGGTTATCTTTATGGCCGTCAATCGATTCATTTACCCGTTCCTTGTTATGTGTTGCACACGCCCCTTCATGGCAACGGAATATCCTTCAGCTCGAAAGAAATCTCCTTTTTCAGAATCAGTGATGGTGTTTTGTAAACAAACGTGTATTCGGAGATCGGTTTGTCGAATGCGAAAAGGTAGGCGATTCCGACTTCGTTCTCTTTTCGGCCTGTCAGTTGCAATCCAGCCTGTTCAATTCGCTCTCCTTTGGAATCCAATACAAATGCATCGTTGCGGTAGAACCATCCTTGATGTGATGCAAATACACCACTGTCGTTGTCGAGTCGAAGCCGGAGTCGCACTTCGTATACGTCATCGTTTTTTCGAACCTCGTCGAGTGTAACCGTGGCACCCGCGAGATGCTGGGATGAACGGTCGATCTTGTCGAGGTTGCCAAAACGGAACGTCTCAATGCGGCCAGGAATGACTGCTGTAATGACGCCTTGCAAAGAGAGGATTCGCTGCGAGGAACGATCGAGTATCTCGAAGGGGATGTCGAATTCGATGTTGCAGGCGTTGGGTTGTACGAGTGCTTTGAGTGACGCATTTGAATGTTTGATTATCATGACACGTCGCTGATCGTCGACGGCCAGAATGCGATTCAACGGTAGTGATAGGGCAATGGGGTTTAGACGCGGTTCCCATGCGGATTCCACGCGAATTCGCAGGTTGGATCCGGTTTCCGAGTTGCGAAGATCACGAACGGCCGAAATAAGTGTTGGCTCGAAGCGAAATGGCCCTTCGTACGCGGCTCGGCCAAACCGTGGCAGCTGGTTGGTCCGGCGCGACTCGACGGAAAGTGTTTGCGGCCGGCCTCCGTAGGGATTTATGGTCAAGTTGGCGTGATCCAAAATCTTGTCGATTGCTTCCCAGAACGGAGTTTTCTCGAAATCGCAGTCCATGGCCGATCCGTCGCCCGCTAGTTCAGGAGCCATGATTCGATTGCCTGTTTGTTTCTGTACTGCATTCAGAGCTTGAATCGGTGTCATGGTGCCCTGAAGAGTCACGCGTGATGCCTGTGTGACCTGGGTGGCCAGGGTGAGTTGCAGGGTTTGCCGGATTCGTCCGAGTCGCTCCCGCGTCTCTGGAGGCATACGCTCGGTCGAACGAGGTAGCAGAGGCAGAACGGAGGGGCCTAAGCCGATCAACCCGTCTTCGGCGTCCTGCCGCACCGTCGGGTCGTTGTTGTCCAATTGTCGGACCAAGCGGCGTACATTCACCGTCAGCTCGTGCGGCGGGCCGGTTGGGGGCTGGGCGATACAGAGGGAAGCGATCAACAGCAGAGACTCTGTCATTTTGAAACGCCTTGTTCGAAGAGCGCCCGTTCGAAGACGGAATGGAAGCCGTGTGTTGGTAAGGGCCTTGCCTGTCGTTACATCAGACGGCGATTGACTCCGGGTACTTCCAGACACGCCTGGTTGCTGGTACCGCTTACAGGGTCGACCAGCCTCTGTCTATTGTAAGGCGATCGGACCTGTTTCGGCAAACGGTGACCGGTCGGGGCGATTATTCCAGTTCATCGGCGCGTCCGGTTATCCAACTGACGGGGTGATTTGGCGAACCGATCTCATTTATGGAGTAGAATTCCAGAGGTGGTGTAACGATGGCTCGCGAAGTCCCCCGGCTGTTCGGCGGAAACTTGCCCTCGAGGACCTGAAAGGCCGGCGTGCGGTTATTTAGGACCGGCGGATCAATGGTTGTCGCGTTTACTGGGGGGCGTTCGTGCGGCGATCCTCCTTAGCTGCGAGACTGATTCACCCATGGGGCGAGCCCACGGGGGTCTGTACGCGG
>JAJSAJ010000612.1 GCA_024274855.1 Planctomycetota bacterium
CGAGATTCTAGCCGGACAATAACGGTTTTGGCGAGTGCAAAAACATCGATTTCGCTCTCGTACGCTCACTCGATACCCCAGTCAAAGTCCAGTCGTCCGGTTGATTGTCCATCGTATGAAGCTCTACAATTCGAGCCAGAGACAAAGATAACAGCAGCGGTGAATTAGCTAAATCGGGTGGGCTGTGTCTTGCTCGCACGGATTCGATAGTCGGTACGCTGTATTGGCCCACTCATGGCGAAAGGGCCCTGCAGATGGGTGCGAAGATACCGTTTTATTTTTTTGGACACATCCCCCCCGGCAGAATCAGATATCGTTCACAACGACCGTGCAAAGTGCCCGAACAGGAAAGGTCTTTAACCGATGGCAAAAGATAGCCAATCCATGGACATCCAGCAGGCTTTGCTCCAGGTTGCCACAGCGAGGCAGGAGAACAAGTTGTCGGAGGGGGCCGTCGAGAACATTCGCATTTGGCTGACCGAGTCTCGCTACGCGGCCTACGCGCCGGAGGTTGTTAGGCACATCACGGCGGGCGAATGGAAGACGCTCGACGATGTTTTCTGGACCGTGATTCCATTTGGTACCGGAGGGCGACGAGGCCGCATGTACCCGATTGGGACCAACGCCATCAACGACCGTACGATTGGGGAAAGTGCGCAGGGGCTGGCCGATTACGTCAAGGACCATCAAGACGAGTCGCATCCGTTGGCTTGTGCCATTGCCTATGACACGCGGCATCGATCCCGACACTTTGCCGATTTGTGTGCCGGCATCATGGTCGCGGCCGGGTTTCAGGTCTACTTTCTGGACGATTACCGAAGTACGCCCGAACTTTCTTTTCTCGTTCGGCAAAAGCACTGTTCGTGCGGAATCATGGTGACTGCCAGCCACAATCCACCGAGCGACAACGCGGTGAAGGTCTATTGGTCAACGGGTGGTCAAGTGCTTCCGCCACATGACAAGGACATCATCGATCGGGTGATGAGCGTCGACGAAATCGTGTGTGTTGATTTTCAAACGGCACTCGAACAGGGGAAGATCACCTTATGTAAAGAGGAAACGGACAAAGCGTTTTTCACACAAGTCGTAAGACAGGGCTTTCGTGGACCTCGCGATATTCAAATAATCTACTCGCCCCTGCATGGTGTCGGCGGGTCTGCCGTCGTGCCCGTTTTGCAGCGGGATGGTTTCGACAAGGTCGAAGTGTTCGGGCCGCACGCGGATCCGAATCCGGACTTTCCCAACGTACCGAATCATGTATCGAATCCGGAAAACCCTCGAGTCTTTGACGCGATAATCGAGCGAGCCAAGCAGATCGGCGCCGATTTGATTCTGGCAACGGATCCCGACTGCGACCGGATGGGCTGTGCCGCGCCCTGTACGCTCGACCCAGACTCGACCTGGGCCACGCTGACCGGCAACCAGATCGGAGCTCTTTTGGCCGATTTCGTACTGGAACAACGTCAGCAGCAAGCCAGCCTTTCCCCCGACCATTTTCTTGTCAAGACACTGGTAACGACCGAAATGATTCGGAGAATCGGTGCCAGTTACCGCGTTAAGACGTATGGTGATTTGCTGGTCGGATTCAAGTGGATTGGTGGCGTGATCGACGAGCAGGGTCCGGATCGGTTCGTGTTCGGTGCCGAGGAGTCGCATGGTTACCTGGTTGGCCAGTACGCTCGGGACAAAGACGGTGCGGTTGCCTGTATGCTGATGGCCGAGATGGTCGCCGGCTTGAAAGCAGCCGGCAAGTCTCTGCACGAAAAAATGGACGATCTCTACTGGCAACATGGAATTCATCAGGAACGTCTGTTTACGTTGAAAATGGAAGGTTCGTCCGGTAAGGAGCGCACGAAGGCGCTCATGATGCGGTTTCGCGAGCAGCCCCCGGAGCAACTTGGTGGCATGCCTGTTGTCGCGGTCCGAGATCACGATGATATGCAGATACGACGTGGCGGCGAGACGGCTGAACTGAAAGGCCCCAAGGGAGACCTTGTATTCCTGGAGCTTGCCGAAGAAGGCAATTACGTCGCCCTACGCCCCTCAGGGACCGAGCCGAAAGTGAAGTTTTACATGTTTGCCTACACACCGCCCGAGCAACTGGCGGATCTTGATGACGGAAAAACGGCCATGCAAACGCGTCTGGATCTCATTGAACGAGACGTGCGCGCTGTTGCTGATCAGTACTGATAGACTACCGTTCCCACAGAGGAAAACGTGCCATGAAGTATCGACTCGCTTGGACCTGCGCCGCCTGGGTCGTCGTATCACTTCTGATTTCCCTGACGGCGGAAGGCGGGGAAGGACAAGCGGACCTGGATAAGGCCATTCAGCTGAGGATCGAAGCCAAAACGCTCCAGCAGCTGTCGGAAGTTGCGTCGCTTTGCGAGTCGGCGATCAAGAAAGGCCTCGATTCGGACAGCGAAACACTTGCGAAACAGATGTTGACCGTAGCACTCCATGGTCGGACTCAGCAGTTGGCCGAGGCGATTTTCGGCAAGGCACAGCCCAATCCACAGTGGCCCTTGCTGCGCAGAATCCTGCTGATCGACCTCGATAAACTCCTGAAATACGATGACTCGCGTGTCGAAGCCTATTTGCTGGTTGCCAAACTTCAGATTCTACCCAATGGCGACCGTGCCAAAGCACGCTCGGCAGTCGACAAGGTCGTCGTGTTGCTCAAGAAGAATGCCGACAACAAGCTGCTTGCCGAGGCGTTGCGGATACGAAGCAATTTGCGGCAAACGGATTCGGCACGCTTGGCCGACTTGAATCAATCTATTGATCTCGATCCCGAAAATGTCGATTCGCTCGAAATGCGAGCGGTCTACTATCGCCGAAAAGGGGAGTTTAAGAAAGCGGTCGATGATCTGAAGCGGGTCTTGGATCGGCAGCCCGATAACGTGAATATTCGCTTGGCCGTTGCCGAAACTCTGCTGCGAATTGACCAATTCGACGAGGCATTGAGACAGATCAATCAGGTGTTAGTCAAAGGGCCGGCAATTGCCGCCTTGGCCTTGCGTGGCCAATTGTATGCTCGACAGGACAAGACCAAGGAGGCGATCGCCGATCTGGATAAGGTTCTGCAGCAAGTGCCAGGTGACCTGGCTGCCCGGATGCTGCGGGCCCAACTCTATTACACCGAAGGGCGAAACGCGCTGGCGGCGGAGGATATCGCGTTGGTCCGAAAAGCCCGTCCTGATGTCCCGCAGGCTCAAGCACTCGATGCACTGATTCAAGCTGCCCAAGACAACTTGAAAGAGGCGATCGATATTATGCAGACGCTTGTCAAGAGTGACCCGAAGGAAATCATTTGGCAGTTGCAACTGGCAACGCTCTTCAATGCCAACGACCAGCCGGAAAAAGCGATTGCATTGTACACCGATGTTTTGAAATCATCGCCCGATCAAGCGGACGCGAATCGGGGACGCGCTGATGCCTATCTGAGCATCGGGAAGCACAAGGAAGCGATTGCCGATTACAATGTGGCTATCAAGACCAGGCCGGATGACGTCAATATCTTGAATAACCTGGCCTGGGTCCTGGCAACATCACCGGACACGAACGTTCGTGATGGAAAGCGGGCAATCGAGTTGGCGCGGAAAGCGTGCAAAAACACCGAATACCAGCTTTCCTATGTGCTCAGTACGTTGGCTGCTGCCTATGCGGAAACCGGCGACTTCCAGTCCGCCGTGAAGTGGGCTCGCAAAGCCGTGGAACTCGCCGACGATTCGATTCGTGACCATGTCGACAAGGAATTGAAAAGCTACGAGAAGAAACAGCCGTGGCGCGAACAGAAAGATGCCAAACCGGCCAAGCCGAAAGCCGGCAAATCGACCGATAAACCGACGGCCGAATCCCCCAAAAGCTGATGGATCGCTCGGTCCATTACAGCAAGGAGCCTTTCAAAAACATGATGAACCGGCAGGCTGCGTATGAACTGTTGTGCGAGTTCACGCAGAGCGAGAGTCTGCGAAGGCACAATCTGGCGGTTGAGGCTGCGATGCGAGCCTATGCGGAAAAAAACGGCCAGGACATCGAGAAATGGCGGATCATCGGTCTGCTGCATGACTTCGACTATGAACGATGGCCCAATCCGCCCGATCATCCTTTGAAAGGCGCAGAGATCCTGGCCGAACGGGGATACCCGGATGATGTGATCTACGCCATCAAATCACACGCGGATTATATCACCGACTGCCCGCGCGTTTACCTGGTGGACAAGACTCTTTATGCGTGCGATGAATTGTCAGGGTTGATTTCGGCTTGTGCCATGGTCCGCCCCGATCGGATCGTCGGCCTGAAGGCAAAGAGTGTCCGCAAGAAAATGAAACAGAAGTCGTTTGCCGCTGCCGTCAATCGGGACGACATTATCCGCGGCGCGGAGGACCTGGGGGTCGACCTGAACGAGCATATCCAGTTTGTGATCGACGCGATGCGCAGACAGGCCGAGCAGTTGGGGTTGCTCTGAATTGCGATGCACGGGCGCTGTATTACTTGTGCTGTGTCAGCATCTGATTTTGGCGGTCTGGGCTGAACTGACACGGTCCAGCCATAAGCAGGCTAATCGAGTATCCTGTACGGAAGCGTTATGATCAGTTCCTGCACGACTGCTCTGGCCGGTAAACGCAGGACGGTCACATACCTAGGCGGCATCGTCCTCCAGTTGCAGCATTGCCTTACGGCCTCGGATGCCGGATGCGGATGGGTGGGCCAGAGTCAATGATAACCTCGATTCGCGATGCATTCATGAAATCGACATCCCAACCTGCAACCTGTTGATGTTCCGAAGTTCCAAGTGGGTTCGTGACCACTCCATCGTTGACACACATGGGCGGCGTATAAAGCGGAGCCTTCTTGCGGTTTCCATCAGCCTGAATTACCCACACCTCCCAACGGTGTTGATAGTCTGGTTCAGCAAGATTCTTTGGAAAGAGGTGTAAGTCGCCGTCAAAGTCGCTGGCGAACTGAAACCTGTCTGCGAAATCGTTTGTCATCCGTAAGTTCCTTGTGATTTCAAACTTCCACCTTTCTACTGTTGCAACACGCCACTCTCCGCCGATTCGAAGTAGATATCCGCGATGTCGACTCGGCGACCACGTCCCTTAAAGGATGTCAACGACACAACCGGCATCACTCGGAAAAACGAAACGTCACCGGGACGGCGATCGATGAAGGTCCGCGCCGAGATCGCCAAAGGGCAGCTGGCAAGTGTTTCAACGGCGCACGTGGCCATGGAACCAGGCCAAGACGCTACG
>JAJSAJ010000613.1 GCA_024274855.1 Planctomycetota bacterium
CCGGATCATCCCGGAACGTGGTAGCTGGATCGAAATCAATGCGACCAAAAAAGACATTTTGAGTGTCCGGATCGATCAAAGTGGCAAGTTTTCCGCGCTGACGCTCCTGCGAGCCATGCATGCGAAATACAGTACTGATGCGGATATCATTCGCGCGTTCTACGATACATCGATCGCCAAAATCGTTGACGGTCGCAGCGTCGCTAAGATCGAGGGAAAGATCGCGGTAGACGATGTCATCTATCCGAGTTCCAGCGACCGGGCCGGAGAGATACTGGTCGAGGCCGGACAGATCATCCTCAAGAGTGTTGCCGAAACGATTTGCACGACCGATATCAAGAAGGTGGAAGTCCTGACTCCACCCAAGAGTCCCCTGATCTTCAATAGTCTCCGAGATGATGCCACATCGAGTCACGAAGAGGCTGTCCTGCGAATCTACCAGCGACTGCGCCCCGGAAATCCTCCGCAGCTGGAAAAAGCGAGGACCCTCTTCCAAGAGAAATTCTTTGACGTTAATCGATACCGTCTTGGCCGCGTCGGACGCTTTCGAATCAACCGGAAGTTGGCCCTGGGCGTATCCGAGAAGGAAATGACGCTCAGGCCCGACGATCTGATCGCATCGATTTCCTACTTGTTGCTACTGGCCGAAGCCTCCGAAGAGGCCCAAGTTGATGACATCGACCACCTGGGAAATCGCCGCTTGCGAACGATCGATGAACTTGCAAGCGACGAATTGCGAAAGGGATTCCTGAAGTTACGGCGGACGGTGCAGGAACGAATGAGCCTGAAAGATGCCGAGGACATGACGCCTCGCAGCTTGATCAATCCCAAGAGCATTTCCGCGGCCATCGAGTATTTCTTTGGTCGGGGCGAGCTGTCGCAAGTTGTCGACCAGACGAACCCTCTGTCCCAATTGACGCACGAACGACGTTTGTCGGCACTTGGCCCCGGCGGTCTTAACCGGAAACGAGCCGGTTTTGAAGTGCGAGATGTTCACATTTCTCACTATGGCCGCATCTGTCCGATTGAGACGCCGGAAGGGACCAACATCGGTTTGATCTCCAGTTTGGCAATCTACGCCGGCGTGGACGACTACGGATTCCTTGTCACACCTTACCGACAGGTGACGAAAGGTAAACTGACTGACGAAGTCGTCTGGTTGCGAGCCGACGAAGAAGCGGACGCACATGTCGCGCCGGCCGATACGAACGTGAAAGACGGGCACCTCGCTCCGAGCGGTCCATTGGTTGCTCGCTATCATTCCGACTTCAAAGTTGTTGGATTGGACGAGGTTGAATACATCGATGTTGCGCCGAGTCAGATGGTTGGCGTATCGGCCGCCTTGATCCCATTCCTCGAACACGATGACGCAAACCGAGCGTTGATGGGCTCGAACATGCAACGCCAAGCTGTTCCTCTTCTGGTCGCCGAGCCGCCGATTGTAGCTACGGGTGTGGAAAAAGACGTTGCAAGCAATTCGAGCATGGTGGTCTGTGCGCGGCGAAGCGGCAAAGTCACTTTCTGTGATGCAAGCCGTATTGAGGTCGGAAACGACGTTTATGAACTCAAGAAGTTCGTTGGATTGAACGAACGAACCTGTCTGAACCAGAAGCCGATCGTGCGAGTGGGTGACAAAGTTTCACGGGGCCAGGTCATGGCCGATGGGGCCGCGACGCGCGATGGCGAATTGGCTCTCGGTCGCAATGTCCTGGTCGGATTCATGTCATTCGACGGGTACAACTTTGAAGACGCGATCATTATCAGTGAAAAGTTGGTTGAAAACGACACCTATACGTCGCTTCATATCGAAGAGTTTGATGTTGAGATCCGCGAAACGAAA
>JAJSAJ010000614.1 GCA_024274855.1 Planctomycetota bacterium
GACCGAGACGATCTGCGCTCCTAAATCCAACTCGAACGACATCTGAAAATCCTGGCCTTCATCGAACGGATTGCCATTCAAATCGACCAACGGAGCCTGCCCGGTCCCAAGCACTTCCACCAAGTAAACGTCATCCGGCAAGTGATCCTTGAATCGCATCACGACTTCGCGCGCCGAATCACCCAAATCCAAATAACCAGGCTCGATCCGCACATCATTGGCACCACTAAGCACGATCGGTGAATAGTTGACCAACGGTAAACCAATCGCCGTGTCCGGACTGCCGGACGGTAGTGACGCAGTGACCAACGCCGACGCTTCCGCGTCGCCATTGATCGCATCGATCAACTGCTGAGCGGTCGTTGGTGTGTCGACATTCGCATTCACGACCACCGAAATTGTCGTTTCCGATACGGAAACATCCGGAGCAACACCGTCACCAAGATCGGCCCGGCTAACCGAAATCATGATTCCATTGCCGTCCACGCCGGGTGATGCGGCGGCAAACTTGATCAACAGTCCCGACCGGGTATTGAAGTCCGACGTTGCGGACGCCGTGTTCGCCGCGTCCATCGTCAAGGGCGAATAGGTGATCTCCGGCGTCGCAATGTCCGTCGATCCTGACCCCCGACGAATCGTTGCGGTCACTAATGCGCTCGCATCGGGGTCTGTATTGATCGCCAGTTCCAGATCTCGCGCCGTTGTTTCGAAATCCGTCCGCGTATTGAGCGTCACGGAAATGGTGGAGTTCACGACTGAAATCGCGGGAACCCGAGTCTCGCCCAAATCGGCTCGATCGACGGCGATGGTCACCAGCGAACCACTTTGCCCGGCTGCCACCGCTTCAAATTCGATCTGGACGACGCCGTCCGTGTTAAAGTCCGACAAAACCGAAGCGTGCTCGAAGGTCCCGTCAAAACCACTTCGGGTCAGCTGAATGCTGTCGTATCGAGCCGGATTTGCCTCGTCGGTCGGCAGCGATGCCGCATCGATGTCCGCTGTCGAGTTGAACAAGAACGTCAACTCCAACGGGGCTACTTGACGAACCTGATTGTCCGTAAGCAACTCACCGACATTTGGCTGAATCCCCACCAACTGGGGACCTACCGCCAGCAGGCGACGTTCCTCGAGCGTCTCAATTCGCAATCCGCGCTCTTTACGGAGCTGCGCCCGTAATGCCCGTTTGCGACGGTTCTTCAATGATTTCCACAACTTATGCGAACGCCGGATGGCCATATACCAACCCCTACACAAACAACGAGTTGCACTTTCGCGGACAAAAACCCGGAGATATTTTCCTCTAATTACCCACGCATCCCACTCAATCCATTCGCTTTACATCAGCCATTGATGCCGAAAAAGCGTTAATTATGGGCTATCTAGGCGAAATAGAGGCTCTGGATAGACTATATGCGTAAACTACACCGCATAAAGTTGGATTGTAATTACAAACGAACCTAATGCAACGAAAAAGCGAGTTAGGGGAAACCGCGAAAAGTCGTTCGTGGACAAGAACTTTGCGTCATGCCAAAAGACCAGAACGGAAAAACGGGTTGGCGAACGCACTTTGATGCCAAGGTGCACATCAAACAATGAAATCAGCCATTAACTCTTGGATAGACAAGACGTTACAACCACACGGCGGAGGCGGCTACAGGTGCGCTCACCAAAATGCGCAACGAGGGTCGTGTGGGAAGGACCAGAATGGTCTGAAAGGCGTTGCTTTCTCAACGTGGCTCCCAGGCAGCGAGCAGTTGCCACCTGAAAAGCCAGAAGTGGGGAGTATGGACGTAAGCAATATGCGGGCCACGGACACTCGA
>JAJSAJ010000615.1 GCA_024274855.1 Planctomycetota bacterium
CGTAATCCAACGTCACATCCGCGCGCGTTCCATCCGGCTTGGTCACGCGGACTCCGTAGCGGCTCTTGAGTTTCTCTGCCAGGTGTTCGGCGGGAAATGCGTCACCTTTGCCCGTAGTCTGAAGCGTAATCGTTTCTGGAAGAACCCAGCGACGGTTTCCAGGCTTCCAGATTTGGGGCTCGGGCCAGAGAACGACCTGCTGATAGTTCAGACGCCTGGGACGTGTCAGGAAGAATGTATACTGTTTCGCCACGGCGACCCGACCTGCCGAGCCTCGGATAGTCAGCTCCAATCGATGAGCACCGTCTCGCGTCGGTTTGTACTCGAAAGGCAAGCCGACGTCCGCCTCCGGTCCGCGTTTAAGAATGATCTGTCGGTTTGCCACGGTCACCGCATCACCACCAGGAGCGATCAACCTAAGTTTCGCAACGATTTCGCCACTCGTCAACTTTTCATGTTGCAGCACAAGCCGACAGTTGTAACGTGTGCCCTTCTCGTTCAGTTTCAGCAGCTCGATTTGCAACGCGTCGATCTTCCCATCCATGTGCGATTTGGTATCCAAGTCCCGCGACGAATCGGCCGGGCGACTTGGCTCCAGGTGGATTCGTTTTACACCGCCAACGAGTGTGACTGTTTCGATATCGATGGATTGGGTGCCACTTCCGCTTACGTAAAGTCGCCTGAGTTTCGACCAGTCGATCGGCGGGGTACCGGACCGGGACCAGCCCGAGCGATAGATTTCACGTTTCCATATTTTGGTTCCATCGAAGTGCAGCGTGACCGAGTATTGCCCCTCCGATGTCACGGCGGAGATTCGCATTTGGCCGGCAGATCCGTCGCCACGGTAACGAATCTCAATGCCGTAATACTTCTGATTTCGCCACATTCCATCGCGAATCTCGGGCGCGATGAAATTATAGGAACCAGCGTCCTTCGAAGAAAAACGTAAAGCCTTTTCGCCGGCGTGCCAGCCGGCAACCAGCTGCATCTTTCCACTTCCGCCCCGCTTGACCCCTTTGGCATCCTCGCCATAGATATTCAGATGCCAGCCGTCTGGCGTATCTTTCGATCTGAAATCGAACAAGACCCTATCCGGACCTTGCCCGCAAGCTACGCTGACCAATAGAGACAAGAGAATGAATCCATGCACGATGTATTTCTTCATTTTGCTCTCCTAACGTAGGTTTCGCCCGCAACCCAAGTGGCGGAGCCACGACCAGTATTGTCGAACTGAGACACTAGCGAGGCAGGGCCTCGGGCCACTGCAAGCTACCGCTCGAGCTGTGTTGGCCCGATCCCGTTGGCGCTATACTTGACTCACAATGATCAACTTCTGCTCTATAAGCATACTAACGTAGGACGACTCTCTCGCCTTATCCGTGGGACGCTTTGCCATCCGTGGGGCAATTCTCCCATCTTATCCGTGGACTCACTCAGACTATCTACCCACGGTCGTTCTCTTCAGTCACAATAAAGGGCTCCATGATGAAGTAGTAAGGACAAACATCGCTGGAGAATCCGCCGCTGACGAAACATGTACAGACCGTGCATATTCACGGACTGTGAAGACGATGCAAGGTACGCAAGATGAACCGAGTTCCCACGATGATTATCCAAGACTGACTACAAATGGTTGCCGTAGTTTACATGGTTCTGGTCGGCATGACGTGCGATGCGGGTCTGTTTCCGAACGAAGGTGTCTATCTCTGTAGCCGTTCACGGAATGTAGGCCGCCGGTTCACTTCCAAGGGGTCAGACCCATTTTCGGCGACAAAATGCGTTCGCGTAAAGAAACGCTTGCTCCGCCGAAAATTGCGTCAGACTCCAGCGGTGTGAACGGCTACCTATCTCTCTGCCCTGGACGCTAAGCGTGGAACGACCATCACTGCAAAAACATCACTCCCCGCGTACGTCACTTCTTGTTCGGCTTGGTGCCAATGCAGTAAAGATGGCTGGTACTGCGAATATAGATGCAACCCTGAGAAAGGGCCGGTGAGGCTCGGCACGGTTCGCCCAGAGAATTCTCGAAAACGACATCAAGCTCAGGACCAGGACGGAGGATTTTCATTACACCATCGTCCGCCAATAAAAAGACAAGCCCTTCGTTCGTAACCATCGACGTGCTGTAGTGATTGCCAAGTCGCGCTTTCCACAAACGCTGCCCGGTGGCCGCCTGGTAACAATTGGCCGTCCCGCGATCGTCGGTCACAAACAAATAGCCGTCAACGATTGCCGGCGAAGGTACATAACACCTCGCGTTCTTAACGTGCCAGGCGACGTGCGAGTCGGTCACCTCGCCCTCCCCGTCCGGTCGAATCGCCATCACGTGAAACGTCGGGAACCCGGCCGCCAGATAGAAGTACTTGCCGTCAAACAGCATCGACGCGACAAATTGCTCGGTTGGTCCCCGAACCCACCACCAGCGCTTGCCGGTATCCGGATCAAAGCTGGCGACGCTACGACTGCCGGACAGGACCAACTGTGTTCGTCCGGCGGCTTTTCGAATAATCGGTGTGCAATAACTGCGTGTCTTGAACTGTCGCGGTGTCTTCCAAATTGTTCTGCCGGTCTCCTTGTCAAGTGCCACAATGTACGAGTCGCCATCGTGATCTCCATTGACGATCACTTTGTCGCGCCAAAGCACCGGGCAACTACAGTAGCCATGAACGCTGCTAAAGGCCCCCGGTTTAACAAGCCATCGTTGGCGGCCGGAAAAGTCGTAGGCCGCAACAACCATCCGGCCGACCTTCACGGGCCGTGGCCGCGATGAATTCCCCGACATCACCGTCTTGTCGCCAATTTCCAGAAATGTGACGAAGACCAGCTTGCCATCCGTGGCAGGCGTTCCCGAGGCATAGCTGTTGAGCAAGTGCTTTGGTTCGGGACGGGCGTGCAAAACGGTGCGTTGCCAAAGCAGTTTCCCTGTCGGACGGTCGAAGCAAAGCAGAATTCGCTCCAGCTTATCCTCCAGACATGAGATCAGAAAGATACGATTCTCCCATACGATGGGTGACGCGTGCCCGATCCCCGGCACTTCTGTTTTCCAAATGATATTCTTTCCAGTCGCGCCATCCCACGTACGGGGCAGCCCTGTTTCGAGACTCGATCCATCGCCACGCGGCCCGCGCCAGCACGGCCAGTTCTCGGCCTGAGCGCGTGGTAGTGAGAGAGCGAACAAACTGGGCGACACCAGGATCAGGCAAAACAAGATGCGGATCATGTTGAGTTCCTATTGAGGAGCGTGTGAAGACAGATTTCATCGTTCGTCACTGTTTAGTCGTCTGCAGTTGGATTTGTATTTCGCTGCTGTTTTTTCGGTTGATCGACCCCAACGGCCTTGTGCCGTTGGTGAGCGAGTTTATTGAGCTAAGGCTGGCATGTCATGCCGGCAGCCGCTCGCTCCCCGCCGCCAAAGGCGGCGGGGAGCGAGCGGAAAGGGGGCGCATCACATGCTTTTTAGCTCGAGAGACTTATTCACCCATGGGACAAGCCCATGGGGGTCCTTCGACCAACGCGCGTTCTCCATTTGGCTAAAGTGTTACCATCGTTCGCAGTATTGTCGCACAGCTTCAGCAGGTAGCAACTATCGTCGTATCGCAACTTCGTGATTCACCGTTAACAACCTTCAAGCATTCCGGTGTGCCGCCGCTTGCCGGTCAGGTTGTCGAAAGCCAAACGATATTCTCGGCAAGCTCTGCCACACCCTACCAACTACCAACTCAACTTGCAGTTTACAGACACCGCCGCCACATCCTTCACAATCCGGCTCCGCAGTACTTACAGTAGACAGCATCCATGTCATGACCTTCCGCCGTACAATTGGGACACGCTTGTGTACTGACGCCTCGTTTACGTTCCGCAATCATCTCGGCCGAGAAAACGCCGATCGGAACGATGATAATGGCGTATCCCAGGATCATGACCGCTGCGGCCAGAACTTGACCGAGCACGGTTTGGGGTGCGATATCGCCATAACCGACCGTCGTCATCGTCACGATTGCCCAATAGACGCTGCGTGGGATGCTCGTGAACTGGGTGTCCGGCATGGCCCCTTCGATCAGGTACATGATCGAGCCGATGATCAAGACCATCGTGAGCACGACGACCAGGAATACGGTGACCCGCTCTCGCGTTTCCCGCAAGGCAATCACGAGCGCCCGAGCTTCTGACATATATCGCGACAGCTTGAAGACACGAAAGATTCGGACCAGTCTCAATGCGCGAATCACCAACAGCGAATGCGAGCCGCCGAAAAACAGCCCCAGATACGTTGGCAGCACGGACAGCAAATCGACGATTCCATAGTAACTGATCACATACCGCAGGGGTCGACGAATACAGACCAGACGAGCGACATACTCCACGGTGAACAGAATGGTGATCACCCATTCCGCAATAGCCAGTGGCGTCCGGTACCGCAGATGAATGTCCGCCACGCTATCCAGCATCACGACGATCACACTGACGACAATCACAATCAGAAGTACGACATCGAAGGCCTTGCCCGCGGGAGTATCCGCTTCGAAAATCACTTCGTGCATACGTCGCCGCCAAGGCGCCAACGGGGCTTCCGATTCGTTGATCGTCTGGCTGTTATGACGTTCTATTGTCATCGAAGGATCGGTCCCAGAACTATGCGAAATCCACGGTAACCGCCCGCCACCGATCTGCTTTTCTCTCGTGCACTGCTAGTACATGCTTTGCGGCCTTTCCACCATGCACCTCCGCGAAGGACGAAGAAGTCCGTGGAATTCTGGGGCCGAGCAACGGGGTCTGTCAGCCGAAACACGGGCGTTTTCGGCTCGTCCCGCCAGGCATCGAAACACCACTCGTCCACGTTGCCGTGCATATCGTAAAGGTTCCAAGGGTTCGGTTGTCCCTGGCCAATTTGGTGCGGACGGCTCTGACTGGTTTCCGCGGACCAAAACCCATTGACGTCGACGCTGAAATCACTATTCGACCCAGCGCGGCATGCATATTCCCACTCGGCCTCCGTCGGGAGCCGGTACTGGTACCCAGGTGGTAGACGCTTTGCCCGTTTCTCCAACTGGGTAAGCAACTGACAGAACTTCACGGCATCTTCATAACGAGCGCCATCGACGGGTAGAAAAGGCGACCCTACCACGCGAACAGCATTTCCGGGGTTGGGTCCCACGGCAGCCCATTCGGCCTGGCTGATCTCGTATCGGCCGATCCAGAATCCGTGAGTCAGCGTGATTTCAGTGCCCGCGTCTTCCGCTGCCGCCGGCTTCTTTTTGTCTGGCGGTGGTTTGCGTTTGAACGAACCAGCGGCCAGCCACTGCATGACGGTCCCGGTTGTGCCGACCAGAAAGGGCTTGCTCTCGGTCAGGACAGGATGGTCGGATAGGCCAAAACGGCGATCGATCAGACGAAGTCCCGGCTCTGCCCAATCGGTGTCGATTCTCATCGGCGGCATGGCGCAATTCAGTCGGGTCGCATCGGCCTTGGTCCAAGGCCGAAACACGCATCGGGAGATCACGGCCATGGCATTCGCGTCGGACGAGATGCTGAATTGAAGATCCGTCGGACGCGCACCGGTGCCCAGAATACGAGCGCCTTCATGATATAGCCATTGGTGGTTGTCGTGAACATACAGCGTAAGTCGAACCGTTTGGCCAGCTGCGAATCCCCGCTCATAGGCCCAATAGACCATGCCACCTAAATAGGTATACAAACGGCAGTCGAATTTTCGCACTTTCTGATTCCAGCTGAAAATCATTCTCGCACCGACATAAGAATCGCCGTATGTAAACCTGATGATACCTTTCGGTTGTGGGAGGGTCATTTCCAGGTTGTGGATATACGCGGTGGCTGGAACCTGTTCGTATTGGATCGAGGTGCTTCCTTGAATGGTTGCGAATTGTCCAGTCGGCACTACTTTGCCGGAGGTTCTTTTCGGCGTTAGGGTCGAAAGGCCGCCGACCCCGCGCATAGCCATCAATAACGGCTGCATTTTCCCGCGTCGAGGGCTCGGAAATAGGCGGCTTTCAGCATGAGCCAGATCCTCACCCGCTAGTCGTGGCAAGGCGCGCTGATACCAATAGCGGGCCGCGATTTCCAGCAGGAACCGGTCACCGGTCCGCGGTCGCTTCTTCTGTGCCAGCTCCCACCAGGTATCGGCAATGCGCAGCTGTGCGGCCACATCATCTTGATCGGATGCCAAACTGACGGCCGGGGCTCGCAGGCGTTCATCGCTGCTCTTGGCCAGCAGCGCGAGCCCCTCGTCCCAGTTGCCATGCGCCAAGCAAAGGAAGCGGCCTTGAGCCAGCTTGGCAACACCATTGCCGCTGTCTGTCTCGAGTGTTGCCGTCGCGGACTCTGCCTGTTGGCAAAGGTCGCGACTTGCTTGCACCTTTTTCCGGATTTCTTGAACAGCCTTGGTCAAACCTCCGTACGAACTCTTGGATGTGATCTTCTCAATACGGCGCAGCGAGACCAGCAGGCCATCATAGGTTTCCGTGGCGACTGCCTCCTTCATCAACCCATCAACCGTCTCGACAATCAAACGGACGTCGGCGGGGGATCGAACGTGCCGAGTCGCGGCACTCAAGTCCTCGACCTTCATCGCCATTGCATCAACGTCGAAGCGAGCGGCCAGTTGGTCCACGGCCAGTCGCGGCAACAAACTGTCACCCTGCTCGGTCGCAAGGCTGCGCGCCTGCTGCAGCAACACGTAACATCTCACCGGTTGCTGGTTCATTTCACGCGATTGCAGGATCATACGAGCCGCAAGAGCCAAACGAACATGGGCCTGCCGGCTGGTGTATTCCTTTTCAAATGTCTTCTTCAGTTCCCCCAGCACGCCTTGCTGGGAAGATTCATCGGGCACGGCATGCTTCTTTTCCGTGCCACGCATCGGATCTTTCGGTCCAGCCCCTGCTGCGACAATCTGGACGCGGAACGTTGTCTCATCGCTAAGGTTCGGCGATTTCGTCGACTCGACTCGCACCTTAACCACGTGCTCTCCCGCCACAACATCCTTGTTCGGCTTCCAGGTGATGATGCCGTGCTGCGGATCGATCGTCATCCCGGCAGGCGCACCCGAGTCCAACCGAAACCGCAAATGCTCGCCCTCGGTACCAGGGTTATCAATCCGGACCGGCAGCGTCAGAGGCTGGCCCGACGTAATGACCTGGTCGGTAATGGCTGCCAGAACGGGCGGTTTCGGGTTGTCCATCTTGGCCAGCCGAATCACAAAAGTCTTTTCGTCGGTCAGTTCGTCTTGTTCCGAAGACCGAACGCAAACCACAACCGAGTAGGTGCCGGGTGAAACATCCCGAGTCGGTTGCCAAGCGATCACGCCCGAATCACGGTCGATCTCCATCCCGGCAGGTGCACCCGGCTTCAAACTGAACTGTAATTTGGATGCGGGTGAACCCGTGTCGGTAACGTGGACCGGAAGACG
>JAJSAJ010000041.1 GCA_024274855.1 Planctomycetota bacterium
CAATTCGTCGAGGGCTGGTCACGCACCTGGTGACGGAAATGGGGCTCGCCGCTGAACTAAAACGGTTAGCGGAACACGCGATGTGAGACTCGGGTTACCGTCCAGTCTATTTACGTAGCGATTCCATGCGAGTATTCTGTTACACATGCAAGACGTCACTCACGTCTTCTCCACGCCAGGTTTGAATTTGCCGGTGGATCGATCATAATCAAACGAAGTAGCATTCCTCGTTATTAGGAGAATATGATGATCCGCTGTTTGACACTTGTTGTCTTTGTTTCGTTTGCCTCCAATGCGCTCGCCGCTGATCGCCCGCAGCTGGCTCCTGCTGAACCGGCAGGTATGCGGAGCCTGTTCAATGGGAAAGATCTAACGGGGTGGGATGGCGACCCGAGACTGTGGTCGGCCAAGAATGGGGCGATCCATGGAGAGACGACGACCGAGAATCCAGCTAAGGGGAATACGTTTATCATCTGGAAAGATGGCGTGACCAAGGACTTCGAACTGCGGATTTCGTTCCGTTGTACGGCCGCGAACAATTCCGGAATTCAATATCGGTCGAAACATATCACGCGGGGTAAGGTCCGGAACAAGTGGGTCGTCCGCGGTTATCAACATGAAATCCGCAACCAGGTGAAGCTGCCAAGCGTTGCCGGATTCATTTACGATGAAGGGGGCCGGCGAGGCCGTATGTGCCTGGTTGGTGAAAAGGCTGTATGGGGAGAAGACGGCAAGAAGAAAGTCACCGGTACACTGATTGATCAGGAAGGGTTTCAGAATCTGTTCAAACTCGATGATTGGAACGATGTCGTGATCATCGCCAAGGGAAGCCACATCCAGCACTACCTCAACAACAGACTGATACTCGATTGCACGGACAACGATTCGAAATTGGCTCTGCGAAAAGGCATTCTGGCGTTCCAGCTCCATGCCGGTAAACCGATGTGGGTGGACTTCAAGGACATCCGCATCAAAGAAAAGAAGTAACTGCGATCTGTTGTAACTCGCCCTCCCGTCTTGGGACAAAGCCTGGTTGGACAGCGCCAGCTGCGGTTATTTGCTGTCCAACCGTGGCTAGCACCAAAACGGCTAATCCAAAAATCGCGCTGTGACAAAGCACCGGGGGCCGGCGAATCAATTATTGTCGCGTTTGTGCGACGGGCCTCCTTAGCGGCGAGACTGATTCACCCATGGGACGAGCCCATGGGGGTCTGCGCTCGGACGAGTGCGACAGTTATTGATTGGCGAATCCTAGGACCATACAATTTGTTCGTACAGCTTTCGCAGTCGCTGTCCGCGAACTCGATTAACCAGTTCCAGATAGGCAACGCGCCCATTCAAATGTGAACGGAAATCGGGGACGTCAGCACGGTTTTGGCTCTGCGGTCCATGGGTTGCACAGTTGTGCAGAATCGCCTTCAGCCGATCGAACTCGCGACGGTCGATGTTAATGTGTCGATTGATCGTGAGCCCGGTAGCCGCTTGACGCATCGATTGTCCCATGACTCGCGTCTTGCGCCCGTTGAGGTGAAAGCCTTCGTCCTGGACCAGGACGCTGACCATGGTCAGCAGCTGCTGGCGTGAACGCTGCAACGACGCTCCACCCGAGAACAGAAGGTCGTCCGCATAACGCGTATAGCGAACTCCGAACGAGCGGGCCAACCCAAGCAACCGGCAATCCAATCGGTAGGCGGCCAGGTTTGCAATTGCGGGCGACGTCGGTGCTCCCTGTGGCAAATGAATACATCCCAGCATCTGTTCGTGGCGCACTCGATCGAGCAGATTGCCGTACTGGGGAAAGCTCGACCAGATGTCATCCGGTGCCGAGTTCGTGCAAAGTGAGGCCAGCAACGATGCTATCTCAAAGGGATATCCGGCCGTACGAAAGATACGACGGACACGTGACAGCGTGATCGAAGGAAAGAAATCTCGTAAGTCTGCGCGCACGACGACGGCCTGCCCGACGTGTGGTGCCACGAAACTCCGAGTTGATCGGCCACGGCAGAATCCGTGCGCACACCAATGAATCGGAACCTTATTCAGGATCTCCTGCAAGATCTTCCGCTGAACTGTTTTCAGACGCCATTTCGGTACCTCGATCAATCGGGCTGACCCACCCACGCGTTTTGCTCGCCAGTAATAGCAATAGTGACGCAAAGGGCCGGGCGGCAGTCTGCGTTGCCTGTTGTACCGATCGGCGAACCAGTCAATTTGTCGAACCGTCGTGCCAAGAAACTCGGCAAGCCCGTCCACCGTTACGATCGAGGGCACCGTCCAGGATTCGGGTCGCCCAGCAGTTAGTGTCATCGCTGCCGCCGGTGTGGACTCGAAGTCGATACGCAGTTCGAGCGGCGATTCCTGGCAGGCTCGCAGAAAATCTTTGTCACGCAGAAGAAACCGCTCGAC
>JAJSAJ010000616.1 GCA_024274855.1 Planctomycetota bacterium
CAGATCGCTCGGATGGGCGTCGTGATGTATCTGATGGCACTGCCGATGGCCGTGATTTTCGGTTGGGATATTCGCACGATTATTGTGGTCACCGGTGTCTCGGTAACGATCTACTCTTTTGTCGGCGGGATTATTGCCGTGATCTGGGCCGACGCGATTCAGGCCATCGTACTGATGGCCGGTGCCCTCATTTGTCTGGCCGTGATGATGGCCGGTGTGGATGGCGGCCCAGTGACCGTTTTTCATGAGGCGGCTTCTTTCGGCAAGTTCAGTTTGGGAGAACTCGGGGCCGGCGTGAGTCAACAGGGCGTTATCTGGTTCGATGCGCGCAACGCCACGATTTTGGTCGTCCTCTTCTATGGGCTGTTCATCAATCTGCAGAACTTCGGGATCGATCAAAGTTATATCCAGCGTTACATCGCGTCGAGCAGTGACGCGGAAGCCCGCAAGAGCCTTTGGCTTGCCGGATGGCTCTACGTACCTGTATCTGCCTTGTTCTTTCTGATCGGCACGACACTGTTCGTTTTCTACCAATCCGACCAGCATCAGAACGAGTTGCCTCAGGTAAAACAGCTTGTCGCGCGTCAACGATTGATGCAACGGGGTGTCTATCCCGAGTACGCTCAAGATGTCGGGGGCAAGCAGAAGTTGACTGCGGACTATACCCGGCAACTGACCGAAGTCGCGGCGGGATTGAAAGACAAAGAGATTGGTGATCGCGTGTTTCCGCACTTCATTGCCAAACATCTGCCTCCCGGCCTCACTGGCCTGCTCGTTG
Organism: Planctomycetota bacterium; assembly: GCA_024274855.1. Classification (GTDB taxonomy): domain Bacteria; phylum Planctomycetota; class Planctomycetia; order Pirellulales; family Pirellulaceae; genus JAJSAJ01. The sequence continues at coordinate 779 of JAJSAJ010000616.1, forward strand.
CTGCCGTATTTGCCGCAGCCATGAGCACGGTGTCGACCAGTCTCAATTCATCGGCCACACTGTTCATGAGTGACTATTACCGCCGATTTTTCAAACCGGATGCAACAGAACGCCAATGCATGCTTGCGCTCTATATCAGCACCGTCCTGTGGGGCATTTGTGGAACAGGCATGGCCTTGCTGCTGATCAGACTGACCGAAAGTGCCCTCGATATATGGTGGACTCTATCGGGGATCTTTGGCGGTAGCATGTGTGGCCTGTTCTTGTTGGGCATGATCAGCCGGCGGGCCAAGAACCCCGCCGCTATCACGGGTGTGATTGTTGGCATCCTGGCCATCTGTTGGCTTACCATCCCGAAAGCAATCGACTATTTGTTGTCCCAGCCGGCCGGAGCGGCGGCCCATCAACTCGGCATGTCGTTGCAAGGAGCCATGGCTGGATGGCTCAGTCCGTTCAACGCGTTCATGATCCCTGTCTTTGGCACGATGACAATCTTGCTCACCGGTTTGCTCGTCAGCAGTCTAAGTCGAAAAACCGCATCCTGATTGATCGTCCCTTAAGAACGCCTTCCAAGCTGTCCATGGTTATTGTTTCCGATCGCCGTCGTGTCACCTTCGGATCGCTGACACCCTACTTTCCATTTTGAGGCTTCGTCATGAGACTTACCGCACTGTTGGTTATGCCGCTGACCATCATAACAGCGGCCTGTATTGCGAATGAGAATAACCGGGAGCTTCAACCGCTGAAATACAACAATCCTGGCCTTGTCGTCGACTTGGGGGTCGGACTGTGGGCTTGGCCGATGCCGATGGATTACGATGGAGATGGGGACATGGATTTGCTCGTTGCCTGCCCCGACAAGCCGTCGAACGGTGTCTATTTTTTCGAAAACCCGACCCAAGATCCGCAGGTGAAGATGCCTGTGTTCAAGCCAGGGGTTCGGATTGGCGGAACAACACACAACTTTCAGATCAGCTATGTTGCCGGCAAGCCTCGCATCCTGAAGCCGGGCTACGAATTTCTCCGAGACGACAAAACCGGGAAGTTCGATTTTGCGCAGCCGACGAAGATTTACCCGAAAACCAACGTCCATACTGGCGGTGTTCGCGCCAACATGTGGCGTTACGTCGATTACGACGGGGACGGGGACCACGATCTGGTCGTTGGCGTGGGCGACTGGGCGGATTACGGCTGGGATCATGCGTACGACCGCCACGGCCGATGGCGAAACGGTCCGCTGCACGGCTACGTCTATTTGATCAAGAACGAAGGCTCGGATGCCAAGCCGGACTACTCAAAGACGCCTCGGAAGCTAAGGGCTGGCGGAGGCGATATTGATGTTTTTGGCGGGCCCTCGCCGCGTTTTGCCGACTTCGACCACGACGGCGACCTTGACCTTGTGTGCGGGGAGTTCCTGGACGGTTTTACCTATTTCGAGAATATCGGTAAGCGTAAGACGCCTGTCTATTCCGCTGGGCGAAAGTTGACAACCGACAACGGCAATCCGTTGGTCATGGATCTGCAGATGATTACCCCTACTGCTTTCGACTGGGACGGTGACGGAGACTTCGATCTCGTTGTCGGCGACGAAGACGGCAGAGTAGCCTTGGTGGAAAACAGCGGCAAGTTTCACGGCAGCTTTCCGATTTTCAAAACACCTGTCTATTTTCAACAGGAAGCCGATACCTTGAAGTTCGGCGCTCTGGCCACGCCCTTCGCCTGCGACTGGGATGGCGATGGTGACGAGGATATTCTCTGCGGGAACACAGCGGGATACATCGGTTTGTTCCGGAATCTTGGCCGTGGTCCAGGCGGCATGCCGAAATGGTCTGCTCCGTCGCGACTGGTGGTCGGGTCCGCGAGACCGACTCGGCAATCCGGCGACACCCAGATACATTCACATCCATTCCGCGTGATGGCCGGCCCCAGTGGTTCCATCCAGGGCCCCTGCGAGGCGAAATGGGGATACACGACACTTTCGGCTGCTGACTGGGATAACGATGGCGATCTTGATATCTTTTTCAACTCGATTTGGTCACGGATCGAGATTCTTCGAAACGATGAAGGAACGCTTGTGCATGCGTTACCAGAAACCGGCATTTCTGAAGCGCCACCGAAGTGGTATTGGTGGAAATCCCAAGCGAACGCATCGCTGACGCAATGGCGAACCACGCCCGTTGTCATCGATTTCAACGGAGACAAGAGTCTGGACTTCGTCGCTTTGGACCAGGAGGGATTTCTGACGTTACGTTCCCGAGGGAAATCGGCTGAGCGCATCTTCGTCAACGAAGACAACGCGCCAATCCGGCTCAATCCGAAATCCTGCGGCAGTTCCGGCAGAATGAAATTGGCCGTTGTCGACTGGGACGGTGATTCACGCCTCGACCTGCTGGTCAATTCGGAAAACGCGACCTGGTATCGCAATTGTTAACAGCGCGACGGCAAGATCGTCCTCAAGAAGATTGGCAACCTTGCCCACAGAAATGTTGCCGGCCACACTTCCAGTCCGGCGGTATGCGACTTCAACGGGGATGGAAGACCGGACTTGCTGGTCGGTGCGGAGAACGGGCGGATCTACCACATCGATCACGGCGATTGTATACGGTATTCCGGCGAGCAGCTAACGGCGCGTTCGCCGAAGCCGAAAGCAACGCCCAAGTTCCCCGGTTTCGTCAGCGAGGACTTTGTCTTTACCAGAGCCAGGTTTCCTCAATGTCACGCATCGACGATTTGCGAAACCACGCGAGGACTCGTTGTGGCGTGGTTCGGTGGTACGGAGGAGAAGGCGAAGGACGTCGGTATCTGGGGCAGCTATTATGATGGCAGTCGCTGGTCCGCTCCAAAAGAATGGGCCAACGGCGTACAGCATGATAGTCTTCGTTATCCCTGTTGGAATCCGGTGCTGTTCCAGCCACCCGGTGACGCTCCGACGTTGCTGTTCTTCAAGGTTGGACCGGACCCTCGGAGTTGGTGGGGTGAAATGATGCTCAGCTACGATCGAGGCCGCACGTTTCGGCAACGTCGCCGACTGCCCGAAGGCATTGACGGGCCGGTTCGCTGCAAGCCAATCCTGTTGAACGACGGCAACAGCCTGCTGTGCGGTTGCTCGACCGAATACGACGGCTGGCGCGTACATCTGGAGAAAGTAGACCTGCTTGATGGTCAGCCGCACGGCATTTGGAAGCGGATTGGTCCGATCAATTCAGCAGACAAGTTCAACGCCATTCAGCCCACGTTGTTGCGGCATCCCAAAGGGCGATTGCAAATGCTCTGCCGAACCAAGGAAAGCGTGATCGTCACAAGCTTCTCCGAAGATGGCGGTGAAACATGGTCCAAGCTGGAAGCGACCAACCTGCCAAACCCGAATTCGGGCATCGAGGTCGTGACGCTGAACGACGGTCGCTATCTTCTCATCTATAACCACCTGATCTCCGGCAAGACCGGCTGGGGACGGCGCGGCATGTTGAACTTGGCTGTTTCCAAAGACGGTCTGGAGTGGCGTAAGGTCGCTGTGCTCGAGCGTGAGGAAAAGGCTGAATTCAGCTATCCTGCCATCATCCAGACGAAGGATGGTCTGGTCCACATGACCTACACATGGAAACGGCGACGCATCAAGCACGTGACCATTGATCCCGCACGGATTCAGGCCGGAGAAGTGCTCAGC
>JAJSAJ010000617.1 GCA_024274855.1 Planctomycetota bacterium
CCCGGGAACGAGCGGATGCTCGGGATAGTGTCCCTGAAAAAAATACTCGTCATCTCGAAATGTTTTTCGGCAGACAATTCGGCCTTTCTCAACGGTGACGATTTCGTCGACCAACAACATCGGCCCGCGGTGTGGAATCGCCTCTTCAATTGTTTTTCGCGTCATCAAATCCCCTCGTCACTCATCCGATCGCGGCCGCGGTCAGCTGGGCATCCACATCATTAGCAACAATCACGCCGTAGTTGATCGCGCCGAGCCAGCCCGACATGATAATGCCGACACTACCGGCGTGGTAGAGCCCGCGAACATGCTTGGGCAACTCTCGACTTACCATCAACCCCTCAAACTTGGTTCCGAAGCTGGATCCGCCCAGATGCTGCGTAAACCGCTGAAACGTCCGAGGGGGCGAAGCTTCGATATACGCAATCCGCTCGCGGCAATTCGGCACATAGCGGTCCAATGCGTCGAGTGTCGTTTCGATCAGGTCCTGCTTGGAACCTTCATACTCGCCTGGTGCCAGATCAGCCCAGTCCTCGTAGCGTGCATTGGTGCTCGACACAATCAGGCAGCGTGGGGGCGATTTCGGACGTATCCGCGGATAGTAAAAGGAGAAGGTCCGACTTGTAATATTTCGATCGAGCAGCAAGTCGGTTCGAAACGCCGGTGCCGTGGAACTGAACAACAAATCACCTGTCGATTCGTCGATCTTGTCATCCGGTTTCAATGCCATATAGACTTGTGTACTCGAATTATTCAGTCGCACTGCACTTGCATCGTTGAAGAATGTCCGGTCAAAATGCTCCGGTCCAACAAGGCGGTTCACGGTAGCGAGCAGGTTTGCATTGGACACAACAGCTCGTGCACCAATCGTGCGGTCGCCAACACGCACACCACACACTCGTCCTCCTCGAACCTGAATCTCGTCGACCTCACTGCGAATTGCAATGTCAACGCCGTTATTGCGCAGTTCGCGTTCCATCAAATGAATCAGGTGATCCGTGCCTCCTTGGAACGTGAAGACACCTTTCGACATGAAGTTCGAAAACACGATTCCGTACGTGATCGCCGGATCTTCAAGTGTTGAGCCATTTGCATAGGTTATCGGCTCCATCAGCAACCGGACGACATCCTCGCGACCCGGGAAAAACCGCTCAAACAGCTGACCGTTGGTCATCGATTGGTCGTCATAAAAGTTCATCGCCCGGACGGTGTCAAAAAAGCGATGAACCGTTTCCTGGGTAATAGCAAATCGCTCGATCAGCAATCGAGTAAAGTCATCACGATTGAACTCCGTCGTAAGCGAAAACACCGGATTATCAAAGCGGATATTTTTCAGCTGGACAATCGAATCCGCAATCTCTCGTGTCCAATATCGCCGGCAACTCTTGATCATGCCAAAGGGGAACCCGTGCAACGAGATGTCAAACACATGCCCCCCCGGGCGCCGAAACCACGTAGCCAGACCGCCAAGTTTGTAATGCTGCTCGAGCAACAGCACACGATAGCCGGTCCGACCGAGTACATTCGCGGCGGTCAGCCCGCCCAGCCCGCTGCCAATGACGATAACGTCATATTCCCGTCTCACGTTTTTCAGAAAATCTCTGGGCATCAGACTCTTGTCATTAATATTGAAAATCGTTTACTGATTGATAAAACTGAGCGTCAAGTCGATTGCTGCTGACGAATATTCCGTGTCTAGCGAGAATAGATTTCATTTCGATCGTCTAAACCAGTATTCACCGAAGAAAACAAAGGGCCCATCTTGGCCACAAATGGCCTAGGGTTCACGCAACAGATAGCGATTCGCGATTAGCGTGCCGCTGAGAATTGTCCCGATGATACCGACGTAACCCTGGTCGCTGCCACAAATATAGAGGTTTTCGATCGATGTCCGGCCATCCAATCGTTTGTCAGGTGCACCGTACACGGCTCCATTGTCGTGCCAGGTGAAACGTCGAATCGTCCTGGGCGTGAACATGTCGGTGTCGATCACATAGCCTCGATAGTCGGGCACAAAGCGTACTGTCGACTCCGCAGACCGATCATACCAGGCAAGCTTTGCCAGGCGATAGGCTTCCTCGGACAAATTGCTCCAACGTCTGAAGTCGGCAATCATGGTCACGCGAATCACGCCCTCCTCCATAACGTCACTGCCGTACATGAAGTTATTGGGCGAGCAGATCACGCCGGTACGCGTGTCGCATAGTTCGTCGTCGGGTCGCTGCCAATGAAACGTGTCGGAATCGTTAAAAAAGACGATCGTCTGATCATGCCCAAGCTGTTGTGGTTGCCTGTCGAGAACGGAAATTGCCTCGATAAAAGACATTTGCCCCGCGGAACGGGTGGCGCTGCTGGACGGTTCCACACCGCTCAGCCGCATCGTTTCAGCGATCCCGGCCGAGGAAAGAACATTTCGACACTCCAACTGCTGACCGTTTTCCAACTCGACACCAATTGCGCGACCCCCGTCCGTCCGAATGTGGCGCACGGGCGATCTCAGTCGCAACTCGCCCCCAATGGTCCGAAAACGTCGGACCAGTTTCCTGAGAATCAAACGAATTCCGGCCGCCGGCCGAGCGAGTCACTCAAGAAAGATACTACGGAACATGATACTGAATTGGCCGAAGTCCATGTCCTGTTCACGCGCGTTCCCGTACCACATAAGCGGGCAGAGTAACATCTCGCACAGCAACGGATCAGTGATCACATCGCCCAGGACCTTACGGGTCGATTGGTAGTAGAGTTCCGTGTCCAGATCGTCATAATCGATCAACTGCGAAACGAGTTTCCTGAAATTATCGCGTTGATCGGGAAACTTAGCCGCAATTTCCGACTCCAGCAGCTCCGTTTCGTTGGTGAATCGGAGTCGCACATCGGGGAACGCAATTGTCGAACCGATTTGGGGAACGAGTGCAAAGTCGTCCCAGCGAAACCGCAACTGACGCAGCAAACGAGCCAAAGGCCCGCGGCGAGCGCCTTTGGGCGTAAAGTTCGTCACCGCATGCAACCCGACATCGAACTGCCGACCTCGCAGGCGGTAAAACGAATTCAAGCCGCCAATCGTGCTGTGCTGCTCAACAATGCAAACCCGGCGGTCGAAGTGAGCAAGACGGATTCCGGCAGATAGTCCAGACAAACCAGCGCCGATGATGACCGTATCATACATGGCATTTCCTGGCTGGGCTGACGAGTTCCAATGGTAAGATTCAATCGGAATGGAAACCGAGACCAAAAGGAGGTGGAACGAAAAAAACAGTCTGGCGAATCCGTAGCGTTCACACCCAGCTAGCCATCAATATCGGGAGCCTTGCGGGTGAAAGGAGACGACATTCAAACAAATCGACTACGGCTCGCAATGCTCGGCCACTTGCGTCGGCGTTTGCGAGCATCTAGCCAGCGCGTTGCTTGTCTTTCATGATTGGCTCAAGGTATCGAACGGTGCTTGCCATGCTGGCCAACTGTTCATACTGCTCTTCTGGAATCTGAACACGGTACCGCTTCCGCAACTCCATAACGATATCCAGAAAGTCCATACTATCCAATTCAAGCTGTTCCCGAAACGCCACATCGTCTTTTAGATCGCTTAGATCTTCATCGGGCGCAATGGTAGACAGAATATCCAGAATTTCGTCACGAATATCGTCTGGCGTCATACCGCATTTTCTCCTTAGGCGGGCATCGCCCGCAACCAAAGTAGCTTCGCTCATGCAAACCGACGCGTGTTGAGTGTGCTGTTCCATTCGGAAGAACGAAACAAGACCAATTCGCCACATGTCGCAACGTGCACAGGCTCAGTTTCCCATCGCCTACTCGTCAAATCGCTTGACAATCAAAACGGAATTGATTCCAAGCATACCAAATGAATTGTTCAATATCAGGTCGACACGTCCGGCCTCGCAAGCTTGGTTCAGGACCAGGCCGTTCAAGGCGCACTCCGGATCCAACTGGTCGACATTGATCGTCGGATGGCACATCCCGTCTTCAAAGGAACCCAGGTTACCAGCCAACTCCAATGCCCCGGCTGCCCCCATACTGTGTCCGATAAAGCTCTTCGTGTTATTAAACAATGTATGGTCGCAATTGCCGAACACCGTTCGCAGTGCGGCACACTCCTGAATATCGCCGCTAGTCGTTCCGGTCGCATGTGTATTGACAATTCCAATCTGCTGGGGCACCAGCCCGGCTCGATTCAAAGCCATCTGGATGCACTGCGCCTGCCGTTCCGCGTTAGGCACGACGAAGTCGGTCGCGTCCGTGTTCATCGCATGTCCCACAACCTCGGCATAGATCTTCGCTCCGCGTCGACGCGCATCATCCAATCGCTCCAAGACGTATACACACGCACCTTCGGCAACGACGATCCCGTTGCGTTGGACATCAAACGGCCGGGACGCCCGTGTCGGGTCTTCGTGCTCGGCCAAGGCTCCCTGACTACGAAAACTGGCGAAAATTCCAAATGTGTGGATACTCTCCGAAACACCGCCCGCCAATGCCACATCGCATTCGCCCAATCGCAACATTTGCAGGCCCTGAATCACTCCCGCGTTACCGGCGGCGCACGCGGCGCCAATTGTGTAATGGGGGCCAGTGATCTTCATATTCAAGGCCACTTCGCCCGCCGGATTATTGGCGACCGTTCGTGGATTGTGATGATGTGACCAAAAACTAACGTCGTAGTCGTATCCTTTCAGCTAGTAGATTTCATTTTCCGTCTCAACGTTCCCATGTTCCGTCACACCAAGGAAGATCCCAACGCGACTGGAGTCGACGTTCGGCCAGTCCAGTCCCGCATCCACAACCGCCTGGTTCGTGGCAAAGATTCCAACACTTCCGGCACGCGTTCCTCGCCTCGCGTCTTTTCGTGTCTGGTATTGTCTGACGTCAAACTCGCAAACGCCTGCCAGCGTCCTGCCGACGTAGCGAATCTCATAGCGCCGAACACCGCTGCGCCCGGCCAAAAGGTTCCCACGAAGCTCCGCCAACGTATTGCCCAGCGGCGACGTCAATCCAACGCCAGTCATCACGATCCGCTGTGAATCCGGCAGATTATGCTCCGAGCTTCCGGCAACCATTCCCGGCGTTCCTAAGTTGGCGTAAAACCATTGAAACTACACCTTTCCGCACGTTTTGGCAACCGGTGGGAACTCGCAAAGAGTGCTGAACACACTCCGTCAAAAAAGCACCAAGACCGGCAATGATCGTTAGCTGGGCCAACGAGAGGGTGAGGCACCTGCCGAGCCGGTGAAAAGTGTCGCCTCTGGTTGACGTTATGGCTCAGCAGAATCTTCGCCCTCCCGTCTGGTCGACCACGTCACGATCAAGGCCGCCGAAACCGCTAACCCCGCTCATTTGGGGATTCTACGTCACCCAAGGCGGACGATCGGTCCCTTGGAAACTCGCCCCGGCCCTGGGAAGTGCGGCGTTTATTCCACTTCTTTTCTACTTACTCGGAGCATTGAAACCGATTCGAAGATCGGAACGGGGAAGATAATTCCGAGTCATTCCCATGCCCCACCGGTCTCATTATCACTCCATCCCATCCGTCTTAGCGGTTGTGACATGGCGAGGACTTGCTGGAATGAGCTGCTTGCGTTGGAGGAACTCCACGATCGCGGCAACAGTCTCGTCGAGCGGTGGCTCAGGACAAGAAGACCCGGATTGTTCACGACTTGTACGATACTGCTGATTGTCGTACCGCTTGTGCCGCATGCGGTCTAGCTTTCGGAAGTTCGTGTTAAAGAAGGGAACGAGCGGATAGAGAAGATCGTCTTTCGTACAGTGCCGGTTGATATGCTCCACGAAGCTATTAATGTCCAAGTATCGAAAACCGTATCCGAATTGGCGAGTAATCGTCTCAGTGACAACCGGAAAGCTATAATAGTCATCGGCCGTCAAGTGGTACGTGTTTGCCAAGGCATCCTCGGAAGTCGCAAGCTGGCTCACCGCGACCAGGTTGTCGGCGGCCACATCGGCAGGCAAAAAACTCACCTGATTCTCAATGTCAACCGCGATACCGTGCCGAATCATGTATGACAACACCCGCACGGTAATATCGCGTTGGACATAATGCCCGCCCCGGGACGCGGTGAGCAGCGAGGGGCGAAACACATTCACTTTCAGGCCCCGTCGTGCAGCTTCAAAAACCAATTGTTCGGCAACCCACTTTGTTTGCGCATAGCCGAAGTCGAGTTCCTGCATGTCTGGGTTCGTATCGGACTCTAACAAGTTCCTTGGAGCCGACCATCCGAAAATGAACGTGGTTGAGATAAGATGGAACGACTTCTCTCGGCCCTCGCAGGCAAGCCGCAGTGCCTCCTCCGTTCCTTGCACGTTTGCCTTGCGCAATGCTTCGTAAGGTCGAACATAATCGACGGTCGCTCCGCAGTGGTAGATCGCCGAGGCCTGCGCACGAATTCTTTCCCAGTGGTCTTTGGTCAGGCCGAGACGTGGGTGCGCCAGGTCGCCCGGCAACACACGGATACGTCGCCGCAACATCTCGGTTACCTCGACATCTCGCGTGGCAATCCGCTGTAAAGCCGACTCGATACGCCGTGGGGCATGGTGCACATCATGAGATCTGACCACCACGTCAACGTTGGAATTGGAAAGTCTCAACAGAGCATCGAGCAGGAAACCACCGAAAAACCCGGTCGCTCCGGTCAATAGGACCGTTCCGTTGGAGTCCGAGCAGAACGTCTCGCACGGCGCGATGTCGTCGGCCAGTCGGACGTCCTGCCGCATCAATTCGGTTTCACGTCGTTCAATGGATCGACGCCTTGCTGAATAGACTTGGCGCACCGTGTCGACTGGCAACTGCTGCTGTTGCTGGAACTCGTCGATCATAAGTTTCAGTTCGCCCACACGGACGGTCTGCAGCATCTTCAGGTCAAATAATTCGTCGGAAGCGTCATTGCCTCGCGCCTCGTAGAGTTTCTTGATAAAAAGGCTCAAGCTCACCAACGCAAGCGAGTCGACACCAGCCTCGCTCAACGTCAGATTCTCGGATCCCGGAGAATTGACACATTCCAATACATCTTGCAGCACGTGCTGGGACAGGTCGCCTTCCGCCGGTCGATGAGATGCCAGAACTTCCATTTCGCCGGCCAGCCAACGTCTCCGACACTCGAATCTCGCGATCTTCCCCGACGAGGTTCGGGCGATCGAGCCCGGTTTGACAGCTGCAAAGACCTCCACTTCCAATCGGCAATTCCTCCGAATTTCCTCACAGATCCGTTCGCCGTCTGGCGAGTCCCACCGCGGCTTGATCTCCGCGACGATTGCCAACGCGTCCGATCCGTCCTCGCACTCGATCGCAAATGCCGCGACCGTCCCTGGACGATTGGAAGGAAGCGCTCGCTGAACGACGCTTTCGATGTCATGGGGATAGTAGTTCTTGCCTCGGAATATCATCACATCTTTCAGGCGGCCGCAGATAAAAAGCTCGCCCCCGTGGAAAAACCCGAGATCACCCGTACGCAGATAGCCACCAGAGACCGCGCCATTGACGAGTGCCGCTTCAAAGAATGCGGCACTCAGTTCGGGCCTCTTCCAATACCCCATCGCCTTGCTGCCGCCACGCAACCAAATCTCTCCGATCTCATCTTCGTCCAGCCGTTGACGGTTTCTCGGATTGACAATACGGACATCCAGCCCGTCCAAGGGGCGTCCGGAACTCGCCAATCGCGTTGATTCGTCCCGGTCGGCTGAGTGGGTTACGATTTGCAAGACGTTTTGCCGCAGCAGTTCGGCATTGACCGTAAGCTGCCGACGCCCCCCTTGGGAAACGGCCAACGTGGCCTCGGCGAGACCATAGGCCGCCGTAACCGCGTCGCGCGCCAGGCCACACTGTGCAAACCGATCCGCGAACCGAGTCATGGTCTCACATCGCACCGGTTCGGAGGCATTCATCATGGATCGCACTGAGCTGAGATCGAGTGATTCAAGATCCTCGTCTGAAACTACGCTCTTTCGCAACATGTACTCATATGCGAAGTTTGGCGCGGACGTGATCGTGCCACGAAACTTCGTAATCGTCTGGAGCCACAACAGAGGGCGTCGCATTAAGCTAAAGTCCGAAAACGCAGCCAAACGACCTCCCGCGAGTAGGGTGTTCAGGTAGTACCCAATCAGGCCCATGTCGTGGTAGTGGGGAAGCCAGGAAATACCCACCGTTTGCTGATTGTGAGTTGCCAAACCGTTGCAAATGACGTTTTTGTGCGAGACCACGACGCCACGTGGGGTCTCGGTGGAACCCGATGTGTACTGGAGGAACATGGTCGGATTAACGCGATTGGGAAACTCCGACATCTCTCCTTGAAACGCGTCCGTCCGGATCCACTGAAGCGAGCAAAGCGCATCATCCTTCAACTGCACGGATTTTGCTCCGTTGTTGCCACCCAGATTCTGCACTTGATCGTGGCAGCGTTTGCTGGCAAGAACCACTCTGGCGCCGGCATCGGCCGCTACAAGCAACAGCTTCCTCTTGCTGCCTTTGAAACCGGTTGCACCGAGCGGCGCGACTGGCACCGGCAACGCGCCCAGCTTGAGACACGCAAAAAATGCAACGAGCACTTCCAGTCCCGGTTCGTAGACCAGCAATACGGGTTCACCAAATCGCACCGTTCCGCAGTCGGCTAACCGTGCCGCCACGTAATTGCTGCGCTCGTTAAATCGGCGATAGGTATAGGAATCGGTAGTCTGGCCGGAGCTATCCAGGAAAGCATATAGTGGATCGCCTCCTTGCCGCTCAACCCATTTTTCCAGGCAAGTGACTATATTTTCCAATGCTGTCCCCAGTCGTTGTTTTCAAGCGGCATTCATGAACCCCATTCATCATAGTCCCAAAGAGGGGGGCGTCAACTATCGGAGTCGCCAACCGGTGTGCGGCCGCTCTCGAGACGCTTCGGCTTGCTTTTTCGTCCGAAATATCTGCCGAGCGGGCTAGCAAGGATCGCCGGCAACAGGACCAGATCGCCGGGCAACGCAGTCGCCAGAAGGAGGAAAATGAGCACGGCAAACCGGCGAGTTGGAACAAAGGCGCTTTGCACGAGCACCAGAATCCCGAGTCCGCATATCAGCGTTGTCTGGACCATCGCCGGGGCACAGCGGCGGAACGTCTCGCGAATAGCCTCGCACCGAGCAAGGCCTTGGTCCATCGCTCGCGTGTACCACTTCAAGAAGTGCAACGTGTCATCCACGGCAATTCCCAGGGCCACACTAGCTGTCAGAACCGAACCGACATCCACTTTCCACCCGCACCAGCCCAGCCCACCGAAGACGATAACGACCGGTGCAACATTGGGAATCATCGCTAACACTCCCGCTCGAATGTCACGCAGCAGGACCATCATTAGCGGACAAATCAACACAACTGCAAGGACGAAGCTCTTGAGTAAATCGCTCAGCAATAGTTCCTGCGCCGTTTCGATCATGGGCAGGAGTCCCGTATGGCTGATCGAAACGTGCGTCATCTCCTCGTCGGTCCTGGCGACCGTCTCGTCGATCGAACTCAAGACTTTTCGCGCAAGACTCGCGTAGTCCGAAGTGTGTAACGTCGGAACACGGGCACTAATCCGCCATAGCTGTGCTCCGATCATTTGTGCAACGAGTCTCTCATCCAAGAGCTCGGGCAAGCTCGCTTCCAACCGACCTCGAAAGACCGTACGGCGAATCACTCCGCGAGCCCCACCGCGCAAAGGCAATTTCGGTAGAAACGTGGCCGCTGAAACGGTACAGGCTACCTCCGGAATCCGCCGAATCGCCCGCGCCACGCGGCTCACTAGCCGAACGCGCTCGAAAAGATCGCGTCGACATGCCTCGTCAAAGCGAACAATCACTTCAATGGTGCCGAGTGGTCCAATCTGCTCCTCGATCCATCGATAATTACGGACTAAGTCCGTATCGGACCGAAACATGCTCTCGATCTTCACCGTCGTCCGCGTGTATTTCAGCCCGTATCCAACAACGAACATTATCAGGAGCGTTGCCGCCATCAGGCTTCGGTGATATCGAATCACGAAGTCCGGTAACCGCTGCGTAAGCCACCGCCGTATCGGCCCGATAGGCCGATCTGCCGGTTTACGATCCATGCCGCGAGCCTTGCCACGAGGCCAAAGCTCCAGTGATGAAGGCACGAACAGTAGCATGACTCCCAACGCAATCATCAAGCACCCGGCCGAGTAGTATCCAAATTCGCGTATCGGTGCAATCTGACTCACTCCCAACGATGCAAGTCCAATTGATGTCGAGACAGCCGCGAGCAAACAAGGCTGCCAGCCCACACGAATCGCCCGCCAACCGGCTCCTCGCCGACCATGCTCTTGCACGGCGTCTTGATAGTAGTTCGCCAGATGCACCGATCCAGAGACGGTCAAGACATAGACAAGTGCTGGAGCCACAATCAGCACCGCGCTCAGATGGGCACCCGTATAGTATACGATCGCCATCGTCAATAGCCGGCAGTAGCCGGCGGCGAGCCCGATCACCACAATCAACTGAAAGCTACGGAGACAGAACCAAGCCACGATCAAGGTGATCACGGCGGCCTGCATCGTATAGCCTCGCACCGACCGCTCGCTTTCAATATCCATCACAAACGCATCGTACGCCGCACCGCCCATGCGAAGTTCGTCCGACGTTAGATCACACGTCGCGGCAGCCACACGCTCGATCGCTTGGATCACGCGTTTCTGAGTACCCTGCCCAAGATTTGTCAGCCTAATGATCGCGCATGTCGTTTGCTGATCAGCACCGACGACAAATCCAGTCAATCGCCGAAGGGCGTCTCGCCGCCTAAGATCAAGCGGCTCGGAAGTCAAACGATCCATGAGACGCTGGCCCGTTATGATCTCTTCGATCAGCCGATCTTCCTCGCGGTTTGCATCCGGCCCCAACTCGCGCATCAAGGCCAAGGCGAATCGTTCCAGACGCGGGTCTTCCAGCGTACAACCGATCCAAGAGACTAAGCCCGAATCGTCGGCACCGAAGTGTTGCAGAAATAATTCATACCGAGCCCGCTCAGGGTGTCGATCTGGAAGCCACTGCGTCAGCCCGGACGTGTCGCAGTCCACGGCTCGGGAACCGGGAATGACCCACAAAAGCGTTGCCGCGAGAAACAACGGCGTCAAAGCGGCAAGGGGCAATCGCCTCGAAACGTCCATCTTGTCCACCGTTCTCTATCGAGCTCTTACACAGAACTCTCCTAGTCGCAATGGCAACCAGGAAGCCTGTTCCAATGTTTCCATTGTGGAAAAGAAAAAACGCAAAAGACTGCTCCACGCAAGACTGTACCCGTCCGCTCATCAAATTACAACCAATCGCCGATCGAACGGCCGTCCACAACAGACCGAAATGGCTGCTCATCGATCACTCTTCGCGACTCGAACAATCTGAGCGGTCCACCTTCAACCATTGTTCCAGACGCCTCATTCCCTCCTCGGTTGAAACACGTGGCGCGTAGCCGAAATCATCGCGTGCACGTCGGATGTTAAATAAGTGCGACTTGGCCAACTGGGCGGCCAGGAATCGAGTCATCGGAGGTTCGCGCGTCAGACGCAACAGGCCATAACCAAGTTCAAGACAATAGCCCAAGTGCCACGCCGAATTAAACGAGATGTGCTTGTCAACCGGCGACAGACCGGCCAGTGTCAGGATCTGGTTGATCCATTGCCAACAATTCACCGGTTCGCCCTGGCTGATAAAATAGGCACGACCGGCCACCGGCGAGTCAGGGACCAGTGCCTCGGCCGCCATCAAATGGGCTTCGGCTGCGTTTTCGACATAAATCATATCCACGCGATTCGTGCGCTCTCCAACTCGTCGAAGTCGTCCAATCCGAGCACGCGCGATCAGACGGGGCACAAGATGCGGATCCTCCGGCCCCCAAATCAGATGAGGTCGCAGAGCACATGTCGTCAGATCGCCGACACGATTAGCCTGCAGCACAGATTGCTCGGCTAACGCTTTTGAGTGCGGGTAGTGACACAACCACCGGCTAGCATACGGAATCGACTCGTCGACATCACATTGATCACCCGCGTCAAATGTCACACTCGGACTGCTTGTATAGACCAGCTTGGCAACATGGTGCTCACGGCACCCCGCGATCACGTTTCGCGTTCCCTCGGTATTGATTCCGAAGAACTGATTCCAAGATCCCCAGATTCCGGCAATAGCCGCCGTGTGAAACACAACGTCCATCCCCTCGCACGCCCGCGATACGGCGGCCACATCCCGCACGTCACCCAGTCTCTGTTCGACGCCTAATTGTTGAAGCGAGGAATACGACCGGCGTGAAAACACGCGTACGCAATCCCCACGCGATATAAGCCGGCGCACCAGGTACTTCCCAAGAAATCCGCCGCCGCCTGTTACTAGAGCCTTCACGTTTCGCGCCCTTGCATATCCCGCCCCACCAACGTCAACAACTGAAAAGCTTCGTCTCAGAACCCGAATAAACCGTCTTTCCGGCAGAACGAAGCTCCCGCTTTGGGCGAAGACCCGGCCAACTGACAGACAAAATGCCGCAATCAACTCGGGCTGCTCAGCCGATTCCAAACGCCAACTCGCGGTCATGCCGCCAACAAAAACAAGAACGCGCCCGTCGTCTTATCCGTTAGGATTCGCCAATCAATAACTGTCGCACTCTTCCGCGTACAGACCCCCATGGGCTCGCCCCATGGGTGAATCAGTCTCACAACTAAGGAGGATCGCCGCACGAACGCCCCTCAGTAAACGCGACAACAATTGATCTGCCGGTCCTTAATCTTCAATTCGCTCAATCGTCGTGTTCGGTACCCAACCAGTCAGGCCACTCGGCAATCCAATTTCCGACCAGCGGTCCCGTTGTTCAATCAACAAGGCTTCCACACCGCTCGGCAACGGCTTCACCAGACTCGACGCGGAGTTTTCAGAATTGGCCACATGAAGAACGGTCTCCTGGGTAATCACGACGCCGCGGTTCTGACGCCAGTCGCTATTCCACAACAGGAAAAGGGTGTGCCCCCCCCAGACGAGCATCAGCAGGAACCAGACCAGCAACGACAAAAACCCCAGATTACGGACAACAGGATAGCCCCAAGCGACGCCGATCGCCAGTAAGAGTGAGGCGAGTGCAAAACCGACAGCGCCATAGATCAGTATTTCACCACGCGTCAGCCACGAACGCCAAAAGAAGAACGAATCGATCAGAGAGTGCGATTGGTCATGCCGAATCCACTTTGGCAATAACGTGCGAGCGTATGCCAAATTCTGACGTGCCGCCACGTCGCGGGGATTCAGACACAACGCATGACGGTAAGCGGCGATCGCCGGCCCAAATCGCTCCCCCTGCAAAGCCGCATTACCAAGATTGACGTAGAGTCCCGAACTGACGACACCCCCACCTTGTCCTTCACGCTCGATCGCCTGCCGAAACAACTGTTCAGCTCGACGAAACTTCAGCAGCCTCGCATCTCGATCTTTCGTTTCCATCGCCGCCGAATATTCGTCAATCGCCTTTTGAATGGTCTCTCGACGGTCCGCCGCGCTCACGATCCCAACCGAAAGCAACAACAGAAAGACTGCGCCGACCGTTCCAGCGCACTCGATCGGTGCAAACGCTCCGTTCAGCAGGAACATGCCCACGTCCCGAGCACGACTAGCGGCTTGAAACACCAGAACCTGCTCCATCGACAACTGCCCTTCGTCTTGTTCCGCCACTTCGTCTCCTCCGCGACAGTGTTCGCCCACATCATACAGCCCAGTCCAACGCGGAACCGACACGACTGTTTAGCTGCCGCACTCGTCCCCGTACAGACCCCCATGGGCTCGTCCCACGGGTGAATCAGTCTCGCAGCTAAGCTGCCGCACTCGTCCCCGTACAGACCCCCATGGGCTCGTCCCATGGGTGAATCAGTCTCGCAGCTAAGGAGGATCGCCGCACGAACGCCCCCGAGTAAACGCGACAAATTGATTTGAAGTTCCTTATAGAGCAGAAGTTAATCATTTTGAGTCAAGTTTAGCGATCAACGGGAGCGGGCCTGCCAGATTCGACCGGCTGATCACATTGCCCTCTTTATGTTGTCGCCATTTCTCTGACAATTCCCAGAGCCCGATCAACAACTTCTGAAATCTCGACATCGGTCACGTCGTCCGGTGCATAGATCATATTATCACATATACCAACGAGCTCATTCAATTCGCTTCGCCGAGGCGTTTCGAGCTCGGCAATGATCCGTCTCAAAGACTTGGCGATTTGGTCAGCCGCTTCGCGCCGCGCCAGAGTCCGCGCCGCAATGAGCTGTTTCTCTGTTTGTCTAATCGCGTTTTTCTTGCGGATAACCTCGGTGTCCCTCCCGATATGACGGCGTATCAGCAGACTGCCGATGATCATCGACAGTCCGAGCACATAGATCAAGATTGCCATGGTCACTGGTCGCGGACGGGTTCGCAGGTTAGGCAGCAGTCTTTCCATATCCGTTTCAATCGCCAAGTTGACGCCCGATAGCTGCAAACTCTTGCTGCCGGAAGTTCGGTTATCGGAGACTGGTTCCCTATCCGACCCGGTCGGCTCCGATCCGCCATCCTTCTGGTTCGATGACGATACTACGTCATTCGCTGAGATCACGCGGGTTTTCATGACTTGCAGTGCGATCGGTCTCGACTCTTTGGTCTGAAACGTCTCTTGTTTGGGATCAAACCATGAAAACGCAACAGGAGGTATCTGCGTGACGGACGTACTCTTTACCCGAACACTCAGCTTAAACTGCTTCGTGTTGGCGTTGACGTGTCCCGCAACCTGCTCCGAGGGCACCTGAAACAGATCTGGAGACCAGCCCACACTCGCCGTCAATGGTGGCAGTGAAATGCCCTCGAGGTTACCGTCCCCCCGCACGGTGACCGTCAACGCGATCGGGTCGCCCACACGGACAACCGACCGGTTTGCCGACACATCGATGGAGAATCCAGTTCCGACGGCACCGGCAAAACTGTCCGGGCGATCCCGACTAGGTATTGGCTTGACAAGAATATCGATCGGTTTGCCCGCGGCGACAATGGGCCTACTTCGGCGAGGGCTCAAATCGCCGAACAAATCACGCCGCCACTCGGTAACTCGTTGTGTCCGGCAAGTAATTGGGATCGATGTGAACTGGCCAACCGTATCCGGTACGAGTGTCCGCGTCGCCGTCAGCACGAACGCCTCATGACCATCGATCTTTTTCCGAACCACCTTGGCGTCAATCGCTACCTCGCCCTTGGCGGTTGCCAGCGTAAGCGCCGTCCGGGTCCGCGCCGGCTTGTCCTCGAATTGAAACTGATCGAACAACGGCGAGCGAATTTCCAGATTGGAAAACGCGTACTGCACGGTATTCATGTCTCCGACAAAAGACCAGGTGATCGAAATCGGCACTTTCTGACCAACATAGACCTTGGTTTCTGGGATCACGAGCGCAATCTGCATGTCGGGATCAGCTTGCAGCTTGCCGAACCGAAACGTTGCTCCCTCGACGGACTGGACCTTTCCGCCGACCGTAACATCAAACGGACCGACCGAGAACTCTCCTTCGCGACTGGCGGTCAGCACGAAACTGAACTGATAATCGACTGATTCACTGTTCGTTGTTCGCCCATTGATGATCTGGGTCATACTCTGTACCGACCGGCCCATCTGCGGTCCTTGCATCGCCAGGGCGTCCGGAGCCTTGCCATGCAACTTACAGGCAACCTTCGTGTCCCCGTCAACACCTCGGACCAGCACCTGGACAACAACCGGCTGACCAACATAGTAGGGTGCCGGTTGACGCGCGAAACGAATCGTCTGTGCGGCGACGTTCCCAGGGCTGAACGCCCACAAGACAACTAGGGCTGCGAGCAGCAATGTGCTTACTTTTTTTGTCATGATCTCGATTGGTGCTTCATGGTAACGCGGAAAGTCTGCGTCTTCGCCGTTCGGAACCTTAGGCTGATTCGGCATGAGTGGACGGCTGTGGTTGTTAACTCTGATCTCGTCGCTTAGACCGTGTCTCGAATTCTGACTAGCGGTTATTGACGTGGGAGGGCGAATCGCCCGCCGAACCGGTACATCCCGAGAATGTCTCGTTTCCACGGCTCGGCGGGAGCCTCGCCCTCCCAATCCCCTGCAGCCCTCCCCCAATCTCCGGCAACTCGGCTCCCAATTTCGGGACACACTCTTATTCGTCGGTCCGCCATCGGTGGACCGTTTCTTCTTTTCTTTCGTCGTCTCTCAGCTGGCTATCAACGTTGATCCGTCACCAATCCTTGCCGACGGTGCCTGCCGACGCGGCCGGTCGGTGTTTGCGTTTTCTTCGCTCGGCTTCCCGGTCACGAATCGCCTGCAGCAGCTGCTGCGCACTCATATTTCGCTGTTGTTGTTTCTGTTGTTTGTCTTTTTCTTGTTCTTGTTGCTGTTGTTCCTTGTCCTGCTGATTCTGTTGTTTGTTTTGATCGTTTTTCTGCTGCTGATCCAGCAGCGCGATCGCCTCTGCCAGCTTCTGTAGTGAATCGTCCTGAGACGTGAGAGCGGCAGACAGCCGCTTATCCTGCTCCGAATCAGGTTTTGCGGCCTCGTCAAGTTTGTTCACTGCTTGGCCCATGGTACTGCCGGCGGCATCGACCAGTTTGGCAGCCTTGTCGAGTTTCTCGGCAGTCTGTTGCGCCCGCTTGGCCTCAGGGGCAACTGTTGAGCCGGGCGTCTGGGACGGCGCGGACGTTCCCTTTCGGGCCTGCTCGCTCTGTCCGGTCAATGCTTGTGCAATCTGGTCCGCCAGACCTTGCAGCCTTTTTTGTCGGCCGACCAATGGTCCGATCTTTTCCGTCGCAACAGCCTGATCAGGATTCGGATTGAGTTTTGCCGTGGCGTCCCGAAGATCCATTTGCCGGCGAGCCGTGTCGCGAAGATGTTCGATCAGCGAGAAAAACAGCCTCCGCAGTGACTCGAGTTCTCCCACTGCGGCATCAACCGAAGTTTCAACTTCTGCCAACGGACGATCTTCGGCCTCTCTTTCGCTCGGCCTGTTGGAGTCTCCTCCCGAGTCGGCCGCTCTTGAACCGGCCGCGCCAGACGATTTCCGGGAGACATCTGATTTGCTTTTCTGTTCATCGGCCTTCGATTCAACAAGATCAGAACGGTCAGGCTTCGATCCAGTGGCCTTCCTTCCGGCAATTTCGGGCTTACTGCCTTTCGTCGGATCATGTTTCGGTGTTTTGTCAGCGTCTTCACTCGGCATCGCTTCTCGTGCACTATTTTGCACAGGTCGCTTGGTCATTGGCTTCGCAGGCTGGTCACTGGCCGGTAGCGGCTTGCTGTCACTCGGTTGATTCTTTGCCTGCAGGTTGTCCAACTGTTTCACAGACCGTTGCAGATGCACAACAGCTCGGCCTAGCGTTGCCTTGGCCCTCCTGAGCCGTTGCGTCTGAGACTTGCTTGCCTTCTGATCCGATTGCGTGGTCGAAGGCACCGGACCGCCGGAGACCTGCGTGTGTTTCGCCGATGCCTCCTGTTGTTGCAGCTTCTGCCGTTCGGCATCGATCAACCGATCCAGTCGTTCACATCTGGCCGCGTTCTTTTTTTGAATGCCAGAGAGAGCCGATTTCGCTTGTTCCGCAAGTGGCGGGTACTTGACCGCATGGGAAACAGCCCGTTGAACGCGTATTTCGTCCTGGTAAGTAACTTCAATTAGTCGTCGAATGTCGAAGAACAACTCCCACGCGTCGGCCAAAGCTTGCACGCCGTCTGGTTGTTGTTGATATGCCGGTTTCAATTTGTCGGACTTGAGCAAATCGCTCGTCTTTTCAAAAACGGCAACAGCCTTTTCGATCAGCGGTCTTGCCGTCTTCATATTCGCCACCAGGCGTTTCATTTCCGGGTCTGGTTTCTTAGGTGGGTTCTGAGTCGCCGCGGGTGCCTGCTCCGACAGTTCGGCCTGTGCCACGATCCCATTAATCGTCTTGTCGATTTCACTCGTTCGTTCCAGAACGTCGGCTTGCAACTCTGCCAGATAGTCGGTTGTCAACCAGGCGGGGGCTCGCTGTTGGGAACCGTTCTGTTCCAACACTGTTTTCGCTGATGCTAATGCACCGGTCAGTTGCATCATTTCCGATGCGTCGGCCAGAATTTGCCCGATCACCTCGACCGGATGGCGCAGTTGATCGCGTCCTCGTTTGGCATCGGCTAGTGCGGCGGACCAACGGCGAAAGGCCATCGCACCGGACAGGCGTCGCGTCAGACTCCGTGTCTTGTTCATCCGTTGAATAGCTCGGTCGATAAACAAAAGCATATTGGAGATTTGAACCGTCCGAAGCTGCTGGCGCGGTGTCCGATCATTTTCAGGCTTTTGCTTAATCGCATCGCTCTCTTTTCTGGCATCCTCAACGAATCGCTGCGAGTCCGAAATAATTTGGCGTTGGGCAACGCCCAGCCGGCGAAACTCTCGCCGATACGCCTCGGGATTTTCCGCTGTGGCGCTGATACGTTGTATCATCTGGCCCAGTTCCGATTGCTGTTCGCGGATCCGCCGGATCAACTCATCGAGTCGTTCCTCGAGCTTTCGGGGATCTTTCTTGTTCAGTGAAGCACTCAACTGGAGAATTCGTCGCGAAATAATCTCCAGGTTCTGTCGTGCATTGGAGCTTGCCGGTCGCAGACGAATGGCCTCACGAAATCGATTCGCCGCTTGCTGGAGATGCTGCAGAGCCTTCTTCGGCTCGTCTTTCAGCTGCTGATCGGCCCGTTCGACTTCAACCCACCCAAGGTTATAGAGTGCACGGAAACGAAGTTCTCCATCGCCACCAGCGTCGCGCCGTGCAATGGCAAGTAACCTCCCCGCCTCTTCCGGATCGCTCTGAATACAAACGACGGCTTGATTGTACGCGACACGTGGTGGTAAATCAGATTCACGTTCCGTCTTGGCGGCCTTTTCTCCGGCGTGGTTTGTCGAAGGCTCCGCAGTGTGAGCGGCGTCTTGGACAGCATCGGCTACGTGTGGACTGCCAGGTTGGACTTGGCGTACAACCTTTTTCGTACCTCCCCGGCCCGATGAAGGCTGCGCGACAACCGAACGGGGCAAGAGGCTCACGGACAAGACAAACAGTATCATACCGGCCTGCCTTGCGACATCGGCTGATTTCCAGTTGGCCGATTGAGCGGCTTGCATTCTCAAATTGAGCGGCGTGGCCACGACCAGACCGACCAACAGAAAGAAGAGTGCGGCGAGGACAAACCACTGAAATGCCTCGTTCCGAACGACACGACTCTGCATGGTCGATGATCCGTGCAACAATGTGGCAATATGGACCTTATAAATCGACTCGAGATCCAACGCACCAGTTTCGGCTGGAACGTAGGCACCTTTTGTCTCTTCGGCTATGTCACACAATGTCTCTCGGTCTAATCGGCTGACCACATCGTTGCCGCTGGAATCCTTCAGAAACGACCGCACGCCGGTAGCCGAATCGGTGATTTCAATCTTGCTTCCGGACGGATCGCCGAACCCGACACAAACAATTTTGATGCCTTTCTGACTAGCCTGTTTCGCAGCTTCGATCGGAAAAGAGTCATGATCTTCACCATCGGTAATCAGCAGGATCAAGCGATTGATATCACCCTCGCTGCCAAACCCGTCAACAGCCTTCTTCAGGGCCAGGCCAATCTTGGTGCCACCGAGTCCAACGCTGTCAGGTCGTGTCTCGCGCAGCACCATCCGCAGAAACCCGAAGTCGGTGGTCATGGGGCAAAGCACGGTCGCTTTCCCGGCAAATGCAATCAGCCCGACCTGCTGCCCCTGGTCCATTAGACCAAGCAAGGCATCAATTTCGGCTTTGGCACGCTCCATACGACTGGGGGCCACGTCCTCGGCCAGCATCGACTTGCTGACGTCCAAGCAGATCATAACCTGAGAATCAACACGTATCGCCTGCTGGATCGTCGCGCCCCACTGCGGCCTCATCAATGCAAAGACCAAAAGAACCATTGCGACCATCACAAGTAGAATCGCGGTGATACGTCGGAACGTTGGCACACGGTGGACCAGCCGCGTTTGCATCAGTCGCGTCATCAACCGGTCAAGCACGCCGTGCCCCCACAGCTCCAGAATAACGAGCGCTAAGGTGACCAGGATGACACCCCAGATCACATGAATGAACTCAACATGAAGAAAACGAAATGTGCTCATGGGAGTTTTCGCAATAGGGAAGCGTTCAGAATCATGGCAACCGCGATCAGCCCGAGCCCTGTCGCGACACAATACTGAAAATACTCACGGTACTGAAGGTACCGAATCTCAGTAACTTTGGTTCGCTGAAGAGTATCGATTTCACGATAAATCGCCGCCAGTGCGTCCTTGTCGACGGCGCGAAAGTACTTGCCACCCGTCTTGTCGGCAATCGCCCTGAGTGTCTTTTCGTCGATTTCCACCGGCTGGGGGACCAGTTGCACTCGACCAAACATTCCGACATACGGAACAGGTGCCATTCCTTCGGTCCCGACGCCAATACAATAGACTTTGATATCATTTTGGGCTGCTAGATCGGCCGCTTTCATTGGTTCGATGACGCCGGCATTTGTAACGCCATCGGTCAGCAAAATGGCGATCCGGGACTTAGCCTTGCACTGTCTCAACCGCTCGACCGCCAACCCCAAGCCGTCTCCCAACGCCGTCCCATCCTCATCACGCCGTTTGACAATTGCCAGGTCCCTCACAATGCTTACGAGGTTTCCATGATCCAATGTCAACGGACACACACTATCGGCGAATCGCGCAAACGTGACCAGACCAATCAGGTCATCTGGGCGTCCCCGCCCCGCCGTCCGATCGGTACCAAGTACGAAATCGACAAACACATCCTTGACCACGGCCAGTCGGTTCACCGAGCGGTCTTCTTCGACCATGTCTCGCGCATCCATCGATGACGACAGGTCGACAACGGCCATAATGCCAATCCCTTCCCGGTGGACTCGGGTTTCTCGCTTGGGCGTGCGCGGGCGAGCCAGTGCCACGACCAGCAGAACAGTGGCTGTTGCCAGCAACAATGGCGGCAGACGGGACAACCGTTGCCGCCACGATCGCCGCATGCCGTGAAACAATGTGGCGGAGGAAAACGTCAGCAATGATGCGGGGCGTGACGCCAACCAGAAGACGACTGGCGCCAGAGACAACAGCAGCAAGAACCAGACACTACCAAGCTCCAGGTCAAACATGCTCGCCCTCCCTGGCCTGCGAATCCCGCATCGGATAATCGGGCTTTCCCGGCGCCTGCCGGTCGACAGCATTCGATTGTCCCGCGGGCGCGTCCACCAGCGGTGCATTCTCGCCCGTATCGTCAAGGAATCGCAACGCCAAGTCGCTCGACAGCCGAATGTCGTCCTCGGTTGCACGAACACCCGCAAACTTCACCAGGTCGGCTTGCCTCAAGAACTCTTGAAGCAATTCACGGTGCTCCGCCGACAACTCGTGAGAACAGCCGGCAAGCGTCATAAACTCCTCGGTGGTCAGATCCGGAGCGCGCAGATTGAAACGATCTTCCAGATACTGCCTTACAATCGACGAAATGGCTACGAAAAACAATCCGACCCCCTCTTCATCCGTTGGATGTGGCCGGGCCAGAAGCCGGTCCAAACGTCCACGAGCGATCTCGTAGGCGCTGCGCCGGCGGGCCTGCTGACGCCGCGATCGGACCACGAAAAAACCAGCGACGATCCCGAAAACTGCCAATGCCAACACCAACACCCCCCACCACACTCGCCCCGATTCCTCAGCGGGCTTCAAATCCAATGCACCCAGCGGTGGGTTTAAGTCTTTCGATGCCCCCACCGGCAGTACCGACTTGACGGAAAAATCGATCCGGTCAGTCAGAAGTTCATACGCGTCCGCATCCTCAGGGGCCGGCTTGTGGCCGG
>JAJSAJ010000618.1 GCA_024274855.1 Planctomycetota bacterium
AAAACGTATTGTAGGTACCTCCCTGCAAAGCCGCTCCGTGGCACGAAGCACACGCATTAAGCGGGTCATAGCGATCACCTCCGTGATGTCCCGATGGTGGCGCGTCGGGCGAAGTGAAGGAATTATGACAATCCGTGCAACCAGGTACGATGCCTGCTCCCAATAAGTCCGCACCGTGGCACTTAGAGCACATGCCGGTCGTCCATGGGGCATCGCGACGAGGAATATGGTGGCCCGGGGAATCCACGGGATCCTTGTGGCAAGTGAAACAGAGACCATCGACTGTCTTCACCAGAAAGTCGCCATTTCCGTTGTCGTGCGGATCATGGCAGGCCGTGCATTGAAGACGCCCTCTGTCGAGCATGTCTTCGGCAATCGTTCCGGTCGTCGTGAGACCACTGAGCGCCGTGGAGGGAGCGTGAAGACCACCTTGGACCAATGCCAAGACGTCGTCATACGCCATCCCTACAGGATGATGATGTGTCAGATCCGTTCCGAAAGCGGCACTGCTCGTAATGAAGTCCGCCGGCGGTGTGGCGAGCGTGCCTATGAAATCATCGACCGCAATGCTTCCCTCGTGGCATCCCAAACACTTGGCCGATGCTCCGCTCGGATCCCCGACAAACGACAACGTGGTCGCGGAGACCGTGTAACCAGTCGCGGGAGATGGCGTGTGCTTCCACGTTCCCCAGTCGTGACAGGGCGTACACGACGAATCCGCCGGATCAAGCCACGCTTCGTTCGCAAAATTGTGCGGCGTCGACGCCGGTCCGTGGCAACTGTAGCAGGAAGGCGCAAAACCGTCGTTCAGATTCGGTCCGTGGCACTGCGTACATTCGTTGCCAATCGGATCCTCGAAACCGATACGATGCCAGGCCGTGCCACCCTTCAGCTCTTTGTGATCTAGCGGAGGTCCTTCGCCGGCCCATATCCGTCCATGGCAGCGGTAACACGAGGGTGCAAAACCATCGTTCAAATTCGGCCCATGACACGACGTGCAACCATTGCTGAGCGGGGTACCGAATCCGGGCTTATGTAAGACGCCGTCCCCCCCTTTTAACAAGGTGTGATCCAAAGGTGGCGCGGCATTCACCGAATCAGCCGGGTCCCACTGGACAGGATTCTTGCCCCTGTTGATATGGCACTGGCGACAGGAAGGACCGAGCCCGCCGTCCAGGTCCGGCGCATGGCAATCAGTACAGTGACTGGAGTACGGCAAATCCTTGTCTCGCGCATGCCAATACATCCCTTCGCGATCATTGTGCGGAGGATTAGCAGGCAACGCCGCCAGCACGTTGGCCGTCACCAAAGTGAACACGACCGTCAAGCACAGTTTTCCAAGATGAGGACCACGCACCATGGTTCTTCAACCTCTCTCCAGTCCGGACGACTCACGACAGGCCACACCCGCAATCTCTATTGTACTTACCGATCGTGTACTTACAGATCACAAACGACAGGAATCATTCGGCAAGGTTCTTCTGATACACTCATCCTCGGAGTCAGGGTGGTGCCGCGCGGCTGCGCCGCTTTCGCACCGTTCTGGGATTTGTCTCAGAACCCGGGGAAGCCGTCTTTTCGGGAGGACGAAGCTCCCGCTGAGCCGCGTGTTTTGTTGGCTCGAACGGCTCGGCAGGAGCCTCGCCCTCCCGCTGAGTCGCTCACGTGCCATTTGGCTAAACAGTTACGAACTTTTGACATATAAATCAACCCTTGCCGACCGCTTTTCGGCCGGCAAGGGCTGATCCTATAACTCTAACACAACACCGCTGTTGGATCAGCGTCTAATCCCGGAGAACGTTCCGGCTCCGCCCGAGCCATCGAACACGACGCCGGACATCGTTGGATGTGTGCTGGCACGGTCCACGTTACCGAAGTACGTGTTACCAACGCCCCACAGAACATTGCTGTTCGTGTCCATCCAGATATCCATCCAGAAAATGACACCACCCAACTCCATGCCAAACACAACCGAGGTGTTTGCACCGTCGACCTTCGTACCCGTCAGAATGCCGGTGCCATCGTCCTGGAACGTGACCCCGAAGTTCGTGGCGGGCGTGGCGTCGATAGCACTCACGTCCACATCCCACGCGTCGGCCGCTGTCGGAGGTGCCGGTGGCTCCTCGACCACGACGGTGAAGAGCGTCACGACCGGATCATTGACCCCGTCCGTAACCGACACAGTGCCCGTGAGCGTAACCGGATACGTGGGACTCGGACCAACGTCAAAGACGTGACCGATTGAATCGCTCGCGGAACCGCTGACCACTGCTTGCGTATGCGGGAATGGAGGCGATGACCCGTCCCCAAAGACCCACTCGAACTTCAAGGACGTCGCCGTCCCCTCGATAGCCGTCGCCGTAAGCGTCAGCTCCTCGCCATCAACAACCGTGTAGGGACCGCCCGCGTCGACAACCGGCGGAAGATCAGTCACGTTCCATAGATCGTCGTGGCATTGTTTCGGGTCACCAGTGACGCCGCCTGGATAACGAAATGCGGTCTTGTCACCACATCCGGGGGTGCTGAAGCTACCCCAGTCGACTCCGGCAAGGACACCTGTTGTCGCGTCCGGATCGCCGTGGCAACCGGCACAATCATTGGCCGGATCGAACCGGTTCGCACCGTGATGCCCGGCCGGTGGTGGATTGGGATCAGCAAAGTCGTTGTGGCAGGTTGTACATGCCGGTGCAACGGTGCCACCAACAGTCAGATCCGTGCCATGACACATCGTACAGCGGAAGGCTGCCCAGGGGTGACTCCGATCGGGGATATGGTGCCCGCCAGGCCCGCGTATCACGTCCG
>JAJSAJ010000619.1 GCA_024274855.1 Planctomycetota bacterium
CTACTGATGCAGAAAGACGTTGTGGCCTGGACGTTTTTTGGCCATCGAGCGAGTTGAGGATCTCGGCGAACCGGCAGAGATCGTTCGGCGTCTGTGTTTGCTTAGCCATCGCTCCGCCATCAGCGCCTGCGGCCCCCTATCGAACTAATCCACGCGAGGCCCGCCGGAACCGCCACGGAAACCAAACGTTTTCTTTTTCGCCTGAGAGGCTTGCTTTTCAGCCTGTGGATTGCTCCAATTTGTAGTATGTTTGGGTTTCTCGGTCCGACATCGGTCATGAGCCGTCCGTAATGAGCTACACGCGCGTCTTGAACCGTGGCAATTGCGGGGTGTGCAGCGGGCGCAGACGTCCTGGTTCGTCGGTCCGATGAGCGTCAGGCAGGGGCTGCCTACAGGTGATGGGCAGAAACTTCCTTTAGCCGAATTAGTTGGCGATGAGAGGACGGCGATCCGATGCGGTTTCTTCGCAAACTTTTTGCTTCGAAAGAACAAGTCTGGAAGCCCTATTGTGACGACATCGGCGGTCAGTACGTTGAAGGTGGGTTCTGGAAGGGCGACCGGATCGAGATACCGCATCAAGGTTGGAGAATTACCCTCGTTGTCGACACGGGAGACGCAGACTGCAACTTCATTTCGACATTGCTACGTGCAAAAGTTGATCCCGCAGATGCCGTGATGCTGTGGCTTGTCCGCAACTGGCCGGGCCAAAAGCTCCTGCACTTGCTGCGTATGCTCGGGCTCCAAAAAGCCGACGTATCGGGTTTGAGCGACGACTGTCTGGTGCTGACCCGCGACGTTGAGCAGGCGGAAACCGTTTTTGGTAATCCTGAGCTACGAGCGCTCATTAGTGAGCAGCCACAACTCAGTTTGAGCATCGGTGGTCTTCCACGTTCATCTCGTTCGGCTGCCAACGAAGTGGTCGTAATGGTTCCGGGCGTCGTTGAAGACCTTGCTCGATTGAAATCATTGGTCGCATTGTGCCGACAAGTAATCGACATGCTTTCGCAACTTGATCTCATTGTGCCCGCCGATGCCAGCTAACAAAGCGGTGCACGGGAGTTGGCTCGCCGTTCGGTTTTTCAAAGACGTTTCCTTCGTTTACAATTGTCGGTTCGTCAACGCTTACTCCGTTGGTCCGCCAACCCGGTGACCTCGGACGTTTCATCGGGCCTATGGCGACAATCGGAATTCAACAACTCGAAGACTGGATCTGAGGCAGGAAGTCCCAGAATAAGTGAAATGCGGTAGGCAGTCTGATCGGTGCACACAAATCGCACCTAATGCGGCAGGACCGCAAGCCATCAGGGAGTATTTCCGCAGTATGGCCGCGTTCTCCTTGTTCGCTTGTCGAAAGATGCGCTCACGTCGCGCGGATGTTACGATCTAACACTCGAAACCGTTATGTATGAGAGGAACAGCCGGATGGAAAGTAACAGCAAATTCATGCCTCTGACACTCAAGACTTGCATCCTAGTAGTTGCGGTTGTTTCGGTGGCAGCGTCGTCCGCGTACGCACTTCGCATGACCAAGATGCCTAAGGATCTGCAGACGACCATCCTTGAGCCCCGAATGCGGACAATCTCTCTAAAACTACCTCTGCGCCAGCCAGTGTTTCATTGGACGTTCAAAAGCAAAAAAGACCTCCTGGCGGGGAAGCTCACGCTCCGCATCAGCCGGAATGGGAAAGCGACCGAAATCGTAGTTTTCGAGAATGGGCACATGTCGAAAGGATGGGAGCCAATGCCTGTGCCTAAGAATCCCAAAGCGGGTGAAATCTACTTTGGATTCCAGTCGTCCAAGAAATACGCAACCGCGCCCAGTGACAAACTCGAGATTGAGTTGTACGTAAATAAGGACTTGGATGGTATCGGAGCGTTGGAGACCGGCATCTTGCCGGCAGGTACTTACAAGGCTCAAGGGACCTACTCCGGTCTCATTGATGAATACCACGTGCCGAACTCTATCAAGCATTCTCCAAAAGCGACGCTTGATAGACTGCGGAAGGCATACGAGTTCAAAGCCTTTCTCGAGAACTGGAAATCGCAATGGTCATTGACAATCACGGGCGATGAAGGGTGGCTTTCAGCTAAACAACGTCAACAGA
>JAJSAJ010000620.1 GCA_024274855.1 Planctomycetota bacterium
TTCGCCATGTGACTATCCTATCGTTATGCCGATATCTGCGTCTATGACTCCTCAGCCATCAACAAGCTTTTCAGATGTGTCCGCGATAGCGGGGTAAACCCCCCGGTCCCTCACCGTTCATGCCGGACAAAGTGTTAACTATGTGTCCGGTTAACACCGTTTTCTTAGAAGAACATCTGGCATGAGTTCGCCAGGTCCCGCTTCCGAAACGAGTGTCCCGTCTGCTGCGACGATTGCGACGCACGTTACATCATAGCTCTCAGTGCGCGCGAGAATCTGATCAAACCATCGTCCGGGTCGTCAAACGCATGATGCTCTTTCAAGGTATCGACGAGCTCACTGTAATCCCGCCACGGCAACGCCGCCGTGTATCGATAGAGCTGTGTAATCACCTTTAACAGGGTCCGAAAATCCTCTTCCCTGTTCGCCAGGCGCAGTCCGTTGATGTAGTCGTCGCGCTTGACGTTCGGAATGATGATCTTGCTCTCGTCGGCACTAACGAACTCGGCGGAGAGAAACAGCCTGGCCAGCCGACCGTTGCCGTCATCGAACGGATGTACCTGGGTGATGACGAAGTGCATGAAAACCGCGCGGGCGAATCCACGGGGAAGGTCCAGATAACGTTCGAATCCCTGCGTCAATGTGCCGTTCACCGTCTCAGGTGCAGCGAAGCTGACGTTTCCGGCCTGATTAGGCTTTTCTTTCCATTGTCCCGGCCGCTTGTCCGGGCGATTGTGCATGAGAAAGGCATGCCTCCGCGTCAGCAGTTGCCGGAACTCGCCGGGCGTCGCCGGCGTATTTACCATCTCGTCGGTGTCGACCGCGATATCGTACGCCGTGAGAATATCGTGGCTGTCCGCGTGCCTCGATTCGTCCACTCGACGTTCGAAAACGATTTCCTCGGCTTCGCTCAACGGGAACCGCGTACCTTCGATGTAGTTCGAAAAAAACGACTCAATAAACGCCTGATGCCGCCAGGAATGCCGATCGAGTGTGACTTCGATTGCCGGCAATTCAGAATTGCCGAGCGCGCGCACGAGCGCATCAAAACAGCTTACAACATGGGGATCGAACGGCTCCCGATTAGCACGGGCGATGGCGCGTTCCGACTTCAGGATGCCAGCATACGGCCGGGTGGCGCAAAGGGCACCGATAACTGCATCGAGCCGCGCCGCTTCCTCTTCCAAACCCAGCTGTGGAGCGATGCCGTTCGCTTTGCGTCGAACCTCCTTCAGGTAGCTCTCACCCATGCGGATCATGACCTTTTCAAGTTCCGCCTCCAGGGCTTCCTGGCCGAGGGCGCGGGAGATTCTGCCTCGCCGGCGACTCGCACTCAGATTCTCGAGCCATGCACGGGCGTCATCTGAGGCATGGAGTTCCTTGCCGATCGGTCGAGTGGCGATCTTCACATCGCCCGGAGTCACGCTGATGGTCAGCGGACCGATCTTGTAGTTGCGGTAGGCGCTGACAGGTCTCGTCAGGAAAACCGTGCCTTTTTCGGGCCGCAGGCTGATCGCCGTGCGGTGCGAGACGATGGCATCCGGAAAGGTCCATTGCACGATGTCGGACCAGTGGGAAAACGCCAGGGTGGCCGGCTCGTCATCCGGCTCGCAATAGATACCATGGCCGAGAGATTGCCACCCCTGGCGCGCGGCCTTCTTTCTGAGGGTATCGGCCGAACCGTCGCGATTCTTGATGTAGAGCACCATTGCCAGCATCCGGCTGCTTGAGGAGACGGTATTATGTCCTTTTTTCTGAATATAAGACAATACTTGGCCTGTTTTTTTGAATATAAATTGACGTTTGTCCGGATTCACGAAGATAACAGGCTGAAATGGCCGATTCCCGAATATACCGTGCTTCGGTCGATTCGATGTCCGCCGTCGGCTATTTTGATGTCTGGCTGTCCAACCGTTGCCGCTACACCAAAATTCGGCGCTTTAGTCAGGGCGGTGTCGAGCCATTGGATTTCTGCAGTGGTATCAATTTCTACGCAATGTCCACGAAACGTGGACGGCTGTAATTTGTAGACATCTGTCTTTAACGCTGTCGCGAGAGCCTCGCACACGCGGAGAAAAAA
>JAJSAJ010000621.1 GCA_024274855.1 Planctomycetota bacterium
GGCCAAGTTGCCCATCGACATTAGTGTATCAGGATGTTCCGGCCCCAGTATTTGTCCTTGTAGTTTGAACGTCTCTTCAAACAGCTTCAACGCCTCATCCAAACGGCCAGCGGCTTGGTAATCAAGTGCCAAGTTGTTCATTGAGGCGAGTGTATCAGGATGTTCTGGTCCCAGTATCTTTTTCTTCAGCTTCAGCGTCTTTTCATGAAGAGGCAACGCCTCGTCCGATCGGCCGGCGGCCCAGTAGGCAAGTGCCAGATTGTTCATCGATAGGAGCGTATTAGGATGATTTCGCCCTAGTGCTTTTTTTCTCAGCTTGAGCGTCTCTTCATTGAGTTTCACGGCCTCTTTCAAACGACCAACATTCTGGTAGATAAGCGCTAAATTGCTCATCGACGAGAGTGTGCTCGGATGCTCCGGCCCGAGTACCTTTTTCTGCAGCGCGAGTGTCTCTTCATTGAGTTCCACGGCCTCATCCAAACGGCCAGCGGCTTTGTAAGCAGCGGCCAAGTTGACCATCGACAGGAGCGTATCCGGATGTTCAGGCCCGAGTGCTTTTGTTCTCAGCTTGAGCGTCTCTTCATTGAGTTTCACGGCCTCTTTCGAACGGCCAGCTGCTTCGTAGACAACGGCCAAATTGCCCATCGATGTGAGTGTGTCAGGATGATCAGGCCCTAGTTCTTGCTCGCGCAAATAACGGGCACGCTCCTGTTGCCGGATGGCGAGTTCCGCTTCACCCAAATACCAGTACGTAAGCCCCACCGTGTTACGGATCGATGCTTCGATCAGCGGTTGTTTGCCAAAGGAACCGGCGATCTTCGGTTCGGCCGCATCAACTGCCGCACGGATGGTCGCGTCGACTACCAGGCCACCCTCCAGACCCTTGGGACGTGCGGCTGCCAAGACCTCGTTCTGAAAGAAGTCCAACACGGTATCCGATTCCTGGCGGCGTGTTTCGGCCTGCGTGCGGGCAATCTCCAAGTTGTGGTTCGTCTGTTCCAGCTTGATATTTTGGGCCGTGATACGCTGGTTTTTCGTACGAATGGTCGCATTGGTCGAGCTGATCACAACCGACAACGCGCTCGCTCCGATGAGTGCGACAAGCAAAGCGGCGATTGTCCCGGTGAATGCCGCCTGGTGGTGTTTGACAAAGCGTCGTGCCCGAGCGTGGAGCGGTTCTCGATAGGCCTGAACCGGTTCGTCGGCCAGGTAACGTTCGAGCTCGTCGGCCAATGCCTCGCAACTGGCGTATCGGTTTTCCGGCTCGAGTGCCATCGCCTTGATGCAGATGGCATTCAAGGCGCTCGGAACCCGCCGATTCACCTCCCGTGGAGACGGGAACTCTCCGTTCTTGACTTGCTGAAGGATATCTTCCTGGACCGAGGCGGAGAACGGCGGTTGCCCTGTGAGCAGGCAATAGAGGGTCGCCCCAAGGCCATAAACATCGGTCGCCGGACCAAGAAGATCGAGCCGCCCGGCCGCCTGTTCGGGGCTCATGTAGACGGGTGTGCCCATCACGCTGCCCATTTGCGTTGGTGCCGAAACACTGCCCGATTGCGGTCTGAGGGTCGGTTCTTCTGACTGTTTCGCGTCCTCGTCTCTGCCGACTGTTTTGGCCAGCCCCCAATCGACGACCAGCGTTTCGCCATACTTGCCCAACATGATATTGCCTGGCTTCAGATCGCGATGCAGCACCCCGCGGCTGTGGGCATACTCTAACGCGTGGCACACATCGACAAAGCGACCTAGCAATTTGCGTAGCTCAAGATTCTGCTCGCGCCGGTCGCGGCCAGAACGGTTGGCCTTGTGGAAGTGGTTGATCGCTTGGGTGAGGCTGTCGCCTCGGACGAATCGCATGGCGTAGTAGGGCCTCCCATCGCCATAACAGCCGAGACCATAAACGGGCACAATGCCCGGATGTTCCAAACCTCCGGTAATCTGAGCTTCTCGGGTAAATCGTTCGCGACTGCAGCTGTCGTTCGCGAATTGTTCCTGTATTTCTTTCAGCGCGACCTCACTACCAACCTCCGTATCGCGTGCCACCGATACATTGCCAAGCCCACCCTTGGCATGCGGACGCAAGATGCGAAAACGCCGGCCAAGCGACGTCGACTGGCCAAGAGATAACGACACTGTGGCAGTCAGATCATCTACGGGGCATGAAATTGCAACCTGCGCAAGAGATGCTTCCAGGTCGGGATCGTTGATCGATTGGAGCTCTTCGCGGACCGAGCCGATCGAACTGACAATGGCCAGGCTCTTTTCCGGTTGACCATCATGCATGGCGATATGCTTTTGCACAAGCGAGGTAAGCAGGGATTGAGTCTCCGAGTCTAACGCCCCCCGCTCCAGGAGAACTTGCTCCAGAGGCTTTGCCTTATCCAACACCCAGGCATGCATGGCTGCGATGAGCTGCTCGCGATCGATAAAATCCATCTGCAAAGCCAAAATACCAAACAGCATGTTCCGATCGGTACTGGTCGACATATGAAAAGCTCCTCGAACGTGTTTGGAACAACTTGCACCAGGCGTACTGTCATTGACTGCTTCGGTTAAGGCT
This sequence comes from Planctomycetota bacterium, assembly GCA_024274855.1. Taxonomy (GTDB): domain Bacteria; phylum Planctomycetota; class Planctomycetia; order Pirellulales; family Pirellulaceae; genus JAJSAJ01. The sequence continues at coordinate 2,561 of JAJSAJ010000621.1, forward strand.
CCTGCCGAGCCGCGTGTTTTGTTGGCTCGAACGGCTCAGCGGGAGCTTCGCCCTCCCGAAAAGACGGCTTCTTCGGGGGCTGAGACAAATCCCAGAACGATGCCAAAGCGGCTAATCTCTCAAACCCTCATCTGTAGCCTGCACAGGGCATTAGAACACTAATCACCACTGATCTTCACTAATCCAGATCGAAGATTCCGATGAACGTTCTGAGCGCGTCTGCCCTTCTCGTTCGACTCTGAACTTGCAGCTCTTCACCTGTGTCTGATTAGTGGGGGTTAGAGAAGATGAGTGTTCCAATCTTCTCTTTCCCCTGTTCTGGTCGTTTTCGATTCAGAAGTTGTTCAAAAGCTTAGGATTGTGAATCTCAGTAGCTGCCACACGGCTACGCGTTCAGAACCTCGGCAACGGTCAGGCCTGCCGTCTTGCTCCTCGGGCAGCCTTCTGTCGTTGGCCAACCACTCACAAATGATGCGGTCGTACTCTAGATGACTTGCCCTGGTGCCATGTGGACCAGGTAGAAGTCATGGCCCCCGATGGTCACAACGGCTTGCCCGCTCGCTCGGCGCTTTCGATACTTCGGCGTGGCTTTGATCAGTTTGGGCAATGGCGCGTCCTTCAAGACGTTGCCAAAACGGTATGTACCGTTTTGCGTTTCGGTCTTTTCGGGCCGCACTGCCGGCAGGTGATAAGTGCTTATCTCGGCGTGGTTTCTGAAGAAGTGGGCGACACGGGATTCGAACCTGTGACCTCCGCCGTGTGAA
>JAJSAJ010000622.1 GCA_024274855.1 Planctomycetota bacterium
CAATTGCTTCACGATCTGCTGAAGACGTTCATGATAAGCTGATGCTGCTTCGTAATGGCGTGTGTTGTTGGCAAGACGTTGTTCATGTTTCCGCATTTGGGCCAGAAGTGTGGCCAGCTCTTCTTCCGGTTTACCTTCTCGGACCGCGATGGAATACTTACCTTTGATAACGTCCAGGTACGCGGATGCGAACTTACGTCTGCGCAGTGATTCATCTTCCCGGAACTTTGCATCGGCAATCATCTCTCTCATGATTGCCAGCGTCTTGTCACGCTGGTCGGCGACTTGCTGCCCAGCCTGCTTCAATAAATCGCGTGCTTCTTCTGCTTCCTTCTTTTTGCGTCGTGTTTCTGTTTTCAGATCGTCGATCTCGAATCGCTGTGGTTCCCGTTCATTACCGGTCGAGTCAGTCTCTTGCTCCGATAGGGTCTGAACCTTTGCAGCAAGCTGCTTGGCCTCCTTGTGCAGTTGCCTGCAACGGTCCTGCAATTCGATGACTTTCGCGGCAGCGAGCGTCATGCGTTTCGTCGATTCGTCAAACTGGGACATTGCAGCCACTGCTTGCCCGGCCCGGTCCGTTTCACGCTCGAGTTCCGCTTTGAATGCGGCGAGTAACGTCGACGATAAGGGGGTCGCTCTCAGACTGGCCAAGGCTTCTTCCAAGCGAGTCCGCTCGGTCTGTACGTCCTCGGTCAAGTACTGCAAACGGCGCCAAACCGCCATCTGCCGCTCGATTCCGTCACCCTTGCGTTGGATTTGCTTCCATTGTCGCCGGTGGTCGACCAGAAACATGGCGATCGTCACGATCAACAAGATGATCGCCGAACCGGCAAACACCTTGTGCAATCTTGGAATGTCATACCGGGTTTGATCGGTAATGGGCATATCGACCTAAATGTTCAATAAGAACTCGGGAATCGAAATAAAGTACTTCAAATTGAACGACCAACGACAGAGCATCTTGAGTGGCACTAGTGCCATCATCAGCAACATGGTTGTCAGGATCAGGTATCCGAACAGCCCGATCCTCGCATGAATCGATCGCAGTACCTTGCTTAGGCGGAGTAAAATCGGCGGGAGAGCGACAAAATACAACCCGAACAGAATAAACCCGAGCATTTCACGTTTTGCGATGAGGCCCAGCTTGGTGATGAAGGGGGCACCGGCAGGAACCTCGGGAAGTCGTACACCGAGTCCCTGAATCCAAAAATACTCGGACAAGTTCACGTTGTTCAGCACCTGTGCCTTGTGCGGGTCCCAAGTCTCATACAATCCGTAGAAGTTCCAGTTCGGCCCTCGCATGAATGTTCCCATGACAATCGGGACAATCCAGAGCATGAAGAACCCGAATTGAAACAGGCCGTAGGCGAATTGGCGTTCGTTAATCGTGTAATAACCATTTCCCTTTTCATTGGAATCGAGATAGGGAATAGCCATCAGGCCGAAAATGATGATGCAGGGCAGAACCACACCCGCAATCCACGGATCAAAATAAACCAACAGTTCCTGCATACCCAGGAAATACCAAGGGGCCTTGGATGGATTGGGCGTCTGGACGACATTGGCCGGTGCTTCCAAAGGGGCTTTCAGTGCCATCGACCAAACGATTAACAATGCGGTTAACACGACCATGCAGATCAACTCGATGTAGACCAAATCGGGCCACACCAACACTTTCTCGCTTTCGTCGGCTTCCAGTGGCCCCTGTCCCTGGGCCAGCCTCCGGTCGTTCTTCACCGCAAGACTTGTCGCCAGCCACGTGAAGAAGCCAAGTAACAGGATCATGCCCAGAATGGGCACATTGTCCGGCTTTCCGACAATGGCGACAAAGTCGGAATCAGTCATCGAAAGCCCGATCAGCAGCAAAACGCCATTCCCCAGTGTCCAAGCCACGGTCGGCCGCACAAAGAACGTGCGTCGCCAAAACAACACGACCAGAATGACCAACAATCCGACAGAAAACACCATCGGTCCGAGAACTGTATCCAGCCCGTCTCGAAATGCGTTCGGCAGCGAGATCACTCGCATCCACTCCGGATTTCCCCGATAGGCGATTGCCACCATTGCCAGATAGACGGATGCAACCAATATCAAAATGGCCACATTGGTCGCGGCCAGACGTCCAAGATGAAAATAAGTGACAATTCGTCTCCGAGCCCAAATCCAATAGGCCGCGCCGGCGTTCATCAGCGCCAAGGCAATGTAATAGCCACACAGCACTGGCGCGACGCCTGCTAGAAACTCGAATTCATAGATATGTTCGTGCATCGATTCACGACCCAACAAAACGCAAAACGGTTCGCCGATTGCTGACGGCTATAATGGTCCGCTTATTCCGCCGTCTTTCCGAACTCGCCAAAAATGAACAGCACTCAATACGCTGGCCAACAGAGGAATGGCCACGCAGTGCAATACGTAAAAACGATTCAATGCCCACTCGCCGACAAATCGCTCCCCGAGCAATCCGAAACGCGCATCCGAGGCGCTGGTGATCATGTCGATGCCCCCAACCGTCAAAAGATGGACGCCCGGCCCTTCGGCACCGAACAGAGGGGTGGCGCGGGCCATGTTCGAGCCAACCGTGATCGCCCATATTGCCAATTGATCCCAGGGAAGCAGGTAACCCGTGAAGGAAAGCAGCAAGGTCAAAACCAGCAAAATGACACCAATCCCCCAGTTAAACTCGCGCGGAGGCTTATAGCTGCCCGTCAAGAACACTCGATACATGTGCAACCAGACGGCAATGACCATGGCATGAGCGCCCCACCGATGCAACTCGCGCAGAATCCCCATCGACGTTACGTCACGCAGTGCCTGAATGTCCGGATAAGCCCACTCCAGCGTCGGCCGATAGTAGAACATCAGCAACACGCCGGTTACGGTCTCGACAAGGAAAAGAAAGAATGTGATCCCGCCCATGCACCACGTATAATTGAGAGCCACCGCGTGCTTTGGAATCGAAACAGGGTGAAGGTGGAGAAAGAAATTCGTCAACACCACGGCAATGCGGTTGCGGCGATCAACCGGAGCCGGGTGGCGAAAAATGCTCTTCCAGATTTGTGAATTGCGAATGATCTCTCGAAGCGAACGCATATGCGAGACTTTCAACTCTCAACGTGCTTGTTAACAGTCCGAACGCCCCCCGGCTACCGAACCGGCTCAAACACGCAGAAAACTAGCCGGATCAGACCACTGGCCCAGTTCCTGATGGAACGAGCGACTCTTATCGACTTCAATCTGTCCATCTTCTGCCGTGCGAATTGCGAATCGTTCGAGTGGTCTGGGTGCCGGACCCTCGAAGTTGATCCCGTCAATATAAAAGCCGCTGCCGTGGCACGGGCACTTAAACTTCTGTTCGCTCTCCAACCA
>JAJSAJ010000623.1 GCA_024274855.1 Planctomycetota bacterium
GAAGCCGCCTGCTTCAGCAGGGGGAGCATTCCCACAGTAAACCTAAGCCGGACTCGTCGGAAGCATTCAGAAGTGCACAAACTTCGCGAAGGCCCAACGTTCATTTTGGCCTTGAAATTGCGTGGTAAAACGAAGTGCCTGAAAATATTCTTGCCATTTTTCGCGGAACTTGATTGCGGCCTTGCCGCTCGGGCGTGTGCCGCCGCCATGGCTTTGCTGGTTCCCTAGGCAGAAACTCGGTATTCGTCGTGCTTGGGGCTACTTTACGAAGTACAATGAGCCTCAGCCGATATCGACGTTGGGTCCAGGGGGCCCGGCGTTTCTTGCATGAAGCATCCACCGACTGCGGTAAAGGCAGTCGGATGGAATGGTATGTGCAAATTGGAATACCGAGAGGATGGCTCGCGTTTGTCGAACGGTCTGAGCCGAATGAGGCTTGGAAGTGAATGTGAGTTACTCTATCAAAACGTAGCCGTTCACGTCGCTGGGGTCTGACGCAATTTTCGGCGGAGAAAGCGTTTCTTTACGCGAACGCATCTTGTCGCCGAAAATGGGTCTGACCCCTTGGAAGCGAACCGGCGGCCTACATTCCGTGAACGGTTACATCAAAACGAACCACGGGTTAGACGAGATGACAATGATACGAATGTGGCTGGGCGGATTTGTGATTGCGGGTCTTGCGAGTGTCGCGTGCGCCGAACGACACCCCAACATAATCGTGATCATGGCAGACGATCTCGGCTGGACGGATGTCTCGACGGGGCGAACGAATTTGGGCAATGGTAGCGATTTTTATGAGACGCCGAATATCGACCGGCTGGCCAGAGAAGGGCTCGCATTCACGGCGTGCCGCATGCAGCCGAATTGTGCGCCGACGCGTGCTGCGTTGCTTTCCGGACAGTACGCCGCGCGCAGCGGAAACGGTGTCTACAACGTAGCAAGCCTCAATCGGGGCAGTAGAAAGGCGTCGAAGAATCCCGCGAATCGTCCCGAGTATTCGCATGCCGCTTCACGTCTCATTCCGCCTTCACAGGTTCAAGATGTGCCAAGCTCGACGATCACGGTCGCCGAGGCGTTAAAGGACAACGGTTACGTCACCGCCCATTTCGGCAAGTATCATGTTGGCGGTCATTCGCCAGGAACCCTCCCCGAGGACCAAGGCTTCGATCACAATTTCGCCGGCTGCGCCGTCGGGCATCAGAAGAGCTGTTTTCCGAAAGAGACCGAGTCGGGGTGGAGCTTTCGGTCGCGGGTAGGCCGCCCGGAACTCGACCCTTATGCTCAGCCCTATTCAGCCGAGTACCTTCGGGAAAACGGCCTGCCCAAGTCGCTCGAATCGACTCCGAAACATATCACGGATGCGATGGGCGACGCGTTGCTTGATTTTATCCGAACTCATCGCCGGGGACCAAACCGCGAGAGACCGTTCTATGCTCAGTTCCATACTTATGCGGTTCATGGCCCCCACATGCCGCGTGCCGATCTGAAAGCACACTACAAGGGGAAGAAGCCGGGGAAACGCCACAGCACGGTGAACTACGCCGGGTTCGTTCAGGGCCTTGACCAGACGGTGGGACGGCTGATCAGGTATCTCAAGGATCCCAACGGCGACGGCGATCCATCAGACAGTATCGCCGAGAAGACAATTGTCTTGTTCACTTCGGACAACGGTGGCAGTCATGGAACCTCGAACGTCCCATTGCGTCGAAATAAGGGGACTTTTTATGGCGGCGGTCTGCGCGTTCCCCTGATCGCCTGGCAGCCGGGAGTTGTTCCGGCGGGAAAGGTCTCCGATACACTGATCCATGCTGTTGACTTCTATCCGACACTGGTCGACCTGGCTGGCGGAAAACGGCCGGATCCTCGGCAGCACCATCTGGACGGTGAGTCGTTTGTATCGGTCTTGCGTGGCGAGGCTCAATCGCGGCCGCGCACACGCCCCATCTGTTACTACTTTCCCGGGTACATGGACAATCGAGCTTGGCCCCTGGCTGTTACGATTCAGGAGATCGACCAACAGCGATACAAGTTTCTTTACTCCTACGAAACGGGGTTCGCCGAGCTTTACAACTTGAGCCGGGATATCGGGGAGACGAAGAACCTGCTCGCTGAAGAGTACCTCGCGGAACATAAGAGCCTGGCTAACCGGATGATCCGCAGGTTGAACGCCTGGCTCGTACGTGATGACCCGACTTGGAATCCGGCTCGGATGACCGACAAGTCCAACGGCAAACTCGTGCCGGTCGGCGTGCCGGAGATTACAGACTCTCACGAGTGTTTGAGAGAAAGAAAGCAGACGTCAATCACCCCGTCCCACGTGCTGCCTAACGCAGAGCACACCCAATAGCATCCTAATCAATTTAATCAATTCTAGCTCACAACGCCCTTGATACGGCGTTTGAGTCCCTTGTTCGGCGGACGTTGAGACGTTCGGGCCGGCAGAAGGTTGGCGATGAAGAGTAATCTTTGCCAAACGCCAGTGGAGCCGGTCAGGTCAACCTCGCAAAGCCGGTATGTTTCACGGGGCTGCCAGTGTTTTGTAATGTTCCCGTCTGCAATCGCAGTGCTGAGTTCCGCAAAGACCTCGTCCAGTGCTGTCAGCTAGGTCGTCACGTGTCGAGTTTCATGTGCAAGCGTGGCGTTGAACGCTCCGGCGGCGAGGAATCCCCGATTCAGCATTCGCGAAGTCATGAGCGTGACCAGCGCTGCCGCTTCGGCGTGTTCGAAGGAGAGTAGAGCTAACTCGGAGCGGCCGGGACATCGTTCAAGGCGTGCATCCACAGACGTTGCGCGACAACCAGGGCCCGCGTCAGACCGTGGCTACCGAGCTCACACGGGTGACAAACGTCCTGGTCCAGTCGTCGCTCTCGGGTGTGACGCGATGACCCAGATGCCGTCTGCGCCGCGACAGACACCGATGAAGATGGCGAGGCCGATCCAGCTGGTGGTCACAGGCATGGTGCTCAGTCCTGCGAGGCCGTCAGCCAGCGATCAAGTTGGTTGGCGAACGTCTGCCGGTCCTTGGCGGTGAAGTTCGACGGTCCCCCGGTGATCTGGCCACCACCGCGTAGCTCGTCGAACAGGTTTCGGACGGCAAGCCGCTCTCCGACATTGGCTTCCGTGTACAACTGGCCACGAGGATCGAGAGCCTGACCGCCCTTGGCCACGACTTCAGCGGCCAGCGGGATGTCGGCAGTGATGACCAGGTCGCCCGGCTCCACCAGTTCGACGATACGTCGATCGGCCACGTTCATGCCCGAGGGGACGATGATGCTGTCGATGAACTCGCAGCGGGGTGTACGCAGGGCCTGATTCGCGACCAGCGTCACCTTGGTCTGCGTCCGCTTGGCGGCTCGATACAGCAGCTCCTTGATCTCGCCCGGACAGGCGTCGGCATCAACCCAGATTTGCATGTGGCTCGTCCTTTGTCACGATGGGTAACCGTGTTATCCCAAATATTGTTCCATGACCCACCACGCCAAGTACACCCCGGCAAAGCTGCCCACGCTGCTTACCAGAAAACAGCCCAGCAGGCCAAACCCAATGTAGTCACCAGCCCACCAGCCAACGTAACCACCGATGGCCATTCCGGCATAGATCAATCCTCGGCTCATGGAAAGAAACTCCCTGGCTGGATAACGGAATGATCGGCGTTCGATATGGGGTTAGGCACCTACTTCACCTTCCTCACTTGCACATAGAGCTTCTTCGGTGCCACGGGGTAATACAAGTTCAACGCAGGGCAAAGCCAGCCTTCCATCTCCTGCAATTCGCCATCAATCTCAAACCGCCCCTTATACACATTTCCTCCGCTATCCTCTCTGTCCCACTCAAGATCGAAGTCTGCATCGGGAAACGGGCCTGCTGAAAAGACCATCAAGAAACCATCATCGGCGTTCTGGATGCCCCTTAATTCGACGGCGGTGTCGATCATGGTATCAGCACCAGCGACAAACGGCTCTTTGTCCAGTCCAACGCGTTCATCGTCGAAGACCCACATGCCATTCCACTTGAACGGCTTGATGACGAAGATGGAACTTGTCATTGTGTGTTTACCTCGAATGCGCGTTACCGTTCACATGGTGTCCGTCAGTAAACCATGCTGACATTTGTGATGGCCGTCGATCAGAAATGGAATGTCTGGTGTGGACAACCAGAGAAGTGCGGGGAGAATATGGGATCTATTTGGTCACGCAAGGGAGCCACTCTGAGCGATAAGTCTGCTCGGCAGGAGTTCGGTTTGACTCAGCAGGAAATCGTTGCTGCCATCCGGGCGGACAAGTTGCAGTTTAGGGAAAGCAACATGCACGGCAACCCATGGTTTCGGCTATTACGGCACCATCGGAGGCTGCAACCTACGTTTTTTAA
>JAJSAJ010000624.1 GCA_024274855.1 Planctomycetota bacterium
ATGCGTTATTCATTTCGACTAGCCGAACTGCTCGGCCATGTGCCTGACCCTCGAAAGCGTCCCGGAACGATCAAAGCCATTGTCGAATACACGGGCCTCGATCGCCACCAAGTGGCAGCTTTGCTGAAAAACGAAGTCAAGTACATCCCGATGAAAGCTCTGTCGCGTCTATGCGACTATTTGATCGAGTACGGTCACGTGTCGGCAGACCAGTTGCCCGGAGCGTTATTTGCCGTGGAGCCGGAGCATTTCTGGGAATTGCTGGCCAGACGACAGCGACTGGAACTATGTCTCGGTGTTCGGACCGATGGCCCGGACAGTTCGTTCGAGTCAGCGTGGGTTGTCGCGTCAGACTCCGTATTGCTCGGCGAATTGCTCAACGGTGTCTCGACATTGGGGGGGACGGCCAAGCATCAATCGGCCCAGCAGCAACCGGGCATTCTGACGCCTCATCCCGAGCACTTGAAGCAGTCGCTCGTTTGGAGTCCTGGCCAGATGGCCAATGAAGATGTTATTCATCGAGCCCGCGATGTTTACGATCAGTTTGCCGGCCCGGGTGGCGACAAGGCGCTGATCAGTCTGGGCAGTATCAAGAGCAATCCGGTGGCTGAGCTGATCTTGGCCGAGGCGTTCGGTTGTGAGCCGTTTCGATCGCAGAGTGATCTTGCCGAGCCGCAGATGCGTGCCTGTCCCTTTTTCCTGCGTTTTCGGCAGAATGATCCACATCCCGAGTCCTGTAGCGGCGGCATACAAATGAGCCGTGGTCACGACACGACATCCCCAGGTATTTACTTTGAAACAGCCGATGGTGATTGGCAGTACTGTGGCTGGAATCAGCCCGAGCATGATACGGCGTTGGTTTTTTACGTTCATCGTGAGTCCCAGGGCCGGTTGGAAATGGTGCTCGGCGGGTTTTCGGGACGGGCAACTCGCCTGCTGGCCAAAACACTCGCGTCACGCGCTGAAGGGTTCTGGCCACCCATCTATTCTCGGCATGGTATCCAAGTCGGCGCCTTTATTGTGCAGTACACATTTGCGCCCGAGGATGCGACATCCCGCGATTTGCTTCGTACCGACCTTGTAGCAGGAACCAGAATCATTCCACTCGATACGGAAGTTATCGCAAGACGCCTCGATAGTGGGAAAACAGAAATCTGATTGCCCGCCCGCAATCGGGCGATTGGGGCGTCGAGCGGTAGCTTGGAGTTGGTTGCGGCCTTGCCGCCCTGTGGCGGGTGCCGATCAGATTTCCCGTCACGACCTGTGTTAGCCGGCATTTGTTCAGAGTCGGTTGAACAACAGAGATGTGAAATCAGGACACGAGGAACTCATGCGCGCGAACGAAATTCTTGAAACGTGCCTCTATGTGGACGATTTGGATAAGGCAGAACACTTCTATACAAACGTGCTCGGTTTGAAACTGTTTGAGCGGCATCCGACGCGCCATTTGTTTCTGGCATGTGGGTTACGCATGCTGTTACTGTTCCGGCCGGACGCGAGTAACGCTGCCAATTCGAAACTTCCGCCCCATGGAAGCCAAGGGGCCGGCCATGTGGCATTCGCTGTGCCGGACCGCGATATTCCAGCCTGGGAAACCTATCTGAGCGAGCAGGGTGTGGATGTCGAAAGGACCATTGCTTGGCCGCAAGGAGGGCACTCCGTCTATTTTCGCGACCCGGCCGGCAACAGTTTGGAAGTGGCAAGCCCCAGAATCTGGTGCCTGGACGAATCCAAAACCATCTCGCAAACGGATCCAATCGCCGACTAACTCGCGGCGAATCCGCCTCAAAGAGGCCCGCTCATGACCATTGGGTGATAGGCAGTGTAGGTTGGATAAACTGTAACGGATCGGCCGAGCAAGGGAAATTGTCGGGCAATAACGTGCCGATGGTAAGCAGGGGGAAATATGTGCCGCGGAGGCATGCGGTCCATATCAGGATGGCGCTGGCCCCAAACGGCACGAGGCCCGGTTTCGGCCATTCCGCAAATTCTCTGAGAATCGCAACTTCAGATTGAGGGTCAATGATGGACAGCGTTCAGCTGTTGGAACAGGTTCGAAGCTTGATTCATGCAACTCTTCAGCGGCAAGGCGCTGATCCGAACTGCCCGTTGCGCGAAGCGATGTTGATTCGCGATGGCTTTTTCTGTGGTCGCCGATTCGAGCGTGATCAACTTCAGGCCGTCTGGTTTGTTGAAGAGAACGAAGTCAAATTCTATGACCGTTTGGGCGCGATCACTCAGGTTCTGACTTTGACCCGCGACTCCCTGCAGCAGCCGTCTCGAAAGGCTGCGTGACGTCGTCAAGACATTTGACTCGCTCGTCGAACGATATCCGGACAGTCCGTGGTGCCGTCGGGCACAGTTTGCCCAGGGAGCGGCTCTGGCATGCAATGGTGATTACCGGGCGGCCGAGTTGGTTTATCGCAACCAGGCGGAGTCTCTCCTTTCGACCGAGCGAAAGCAGGAACTCGCCTAGATCTACCTCGATTTTGCCGATGCGTAAATCCTGCCGGACGACCAGCTAAAGAAACCCGAGTCATGCCGGACAGAGTCCCGGGGGTTGGGGGTTGGTTCCCAAGGAACCGAGACGATCACAACGGATATGAAATGGCTACACTGATTTTCGATGGAGGCTGTTTCCAGGTAGCCGTTCACGCCGCTGGGGTCTGACGCAATTTTCGGCGGAGAAAGCGTTTCTTTACGCGAACACATTTTGTCGCCGAAAATGGGTCTGACCCCTTGGAAGCGAGCCGGCGGCCTACATTCCGTGAACGGTTACGTTTCCAGCCTGTTGACACATTCCGTTGGGGCTAGAGTTCGCCTATACTCATTTCTCGATGGACTATCAAGGCAAGATTTACCGACCACCGAGTGAAGCCCGCGCCTTCATCCTGCAGGCGACTTTGGGGTGTTCTTGGAACGCGTGCACCTACTGCGATATGTATCGTGACAAGACGTTTCGAGTGCGCGACCTGCACGAAACGCTGGACGATGTGCGTGAGGCCGGCCGTGCGTTTGGCGATCAGGTGAACAAGGTGTTCGTCGCCGATGGCGACGCTCTGATCATGGATGCCGACACGTGGCAGGCGATCCTCGCTGCCTGCCGGGAATCGTTCCCGCACTTGCGCCGAGTGAGCGCCTATGCCACCGCCAGGAACTTGTTGGAAAAGACGCCGGAAGAGCTGCAACGGCTGCGCGACTTGGGTCTCACCCTTCTCTATATCGGCCCCGAGTCCGGCGACGACGTTACACTGAAACGGATTGCCAAAGGTGCTTCTTTCGACGACCACGTCAAGGCGGCGGACAAGGCTCGCGCCGCCAACATCGTTCTTTCCGTCATCTTCCTGCTCGGCGTTGGCGGCGTCAAGCGTAGCCGCGAACACGCACTCGCTTCGGCTTGCCTTGCCACCGCCATGGATCCCCGATTCCTTTCACTTCTCACCCTTACCGTGATTCCCGGTACGCCCATTGCCACGCTGGCCGAGCGGGACCGTTTTCAGTTGCCGTCCGTGGAAGGACTTCTTGCGGAGCTCCGGAGCTTTGTCGCCGGCGTCACGCCGACCGACGCAATCTTCCGCACTAACCATGCGTCCAACTACTTGCCGCTGGCCGGTCGTTTGCCGCGAGACCGGGACCGCATTCTCGAGACGCTGGACCAGGCGCTCGCGGGCAACGTGCCGATGAATCCCGAGTGGATGCGTGGGTTGTAGCAGGTCCATCACAGGGCGGCAGAGCCGCCAACCAACTTCGAGCTACCGCTCGGTTCCCAATAGACCGCTCCCGTTGGTCGCTCGACTTTGTCAACAACTCAACGATGTTTGATGTTAGCCATACAGAGTGCCTGCTTTCCACGCGTTTGTCGTCTGAAGCTCCCCAGGCATCGTGGACGCTTGGCAGAAGAATCGCAGAAGAACCAGACACTCTGATTTCGAGCTGTTTCGAACTCTGATTGCCTATTTCACACAGCTGGTGTTGTTGAGATTACGTATGCGAGTGCCACTTTAGCCGAATGGCAGGTTGCCGGCTGGACGGGAGTATCGAGTAGAACACGAATCACCACTTATCTTCACTGATCCTGGATCGAAGGCCCAAGTGAACGTTCCGAGCGCGTCTGCTCTTCTCGTTCGACACTGAACTTGCAGCTTTTCACCCGTGTCTGATTAGTGCGGATTAATGAGTGTTCCGATCTTCTCTTCCTTTTGTTTTCGTCGTTTCCGACTCAGAAGTTGTGTAAGGTTCGAGAAGTCCTGAGCCTCAGCGGCTGCCAAGTGGGTAAGGATTCGCCAATCAATAACTGTCGCACTCTTCCGCGTACAGACCCCCATGGGCTCGTCCCATGGGTGAATCAGTCTCGCAGCTAAGTAGGATCGCCGCACGAACGCCCTCCAGTAAACGCGACAACAATTGATTCGCCGGCCCTAAACGCGATTTATGGCTGGATCGACACGTCGACCGATTCCACCAGTAACCCTGCCGCGTCTGTCTGCTTGGCGGCTGACCACAAACGGAGATAACAGACTCCTGGCAAGGCCGACATCTGCGACAAGTCGGTAACAGGCTTTGAGTCGAAGGACAACACGCACCGGCGTTTCTTACAGTCCCAGGCGAATTCGAGCGTGTGCCATTTTCCAGGCGTCAGCTTGGTCCCGCTCTGGACCAGTTCTCCTTCCGGGAGCGGCTCCACGATCTCGCCGTCTGACCAGATGGCGCAGACGAACTGCCCTGTCTCGGAATAATAGGGCCACGTGAAGTGGTCGGTCAAACAGATGCGCGCGCCTTGAAAGCCCGGCCGGAGTTGGATTCGCATCGTGAGCTTTCCCTTGGAGCCGAAAGGGAAGTTCAGTGACGCGCCGGACGCCACGTTCGCCTTTGGCTTGGGCAACGCGAGGACCTTGCGGTCGGGATGATCCGGGTGAGCGACAAGCTTCGGCCCTTCGGTCTGTAAGGTGACCCAGTTGTCCAGACCGGTCGAAAACTCTTCCCGGAAACGTATTTCTTCAAGCCAGTCCGGATCCAGGCGGAGCATGTTGGCCGTGAAGTCGGCCGTTCCATAAGTGACGATCACGGTCCCGTCGTCAGTTTGCGTGATGAACGGGTAGCAGACCCAGCCTTGGGGGCCGAGTACTCCGTTGGTGCGGGCGATCTCGCGGTAGCCCCGCCACGAACGGCCCTCGTCGTCGCTGATCGCCGCGGCCAGCACCAGCCGGTTGAAGACATGTTTGGGCTTGAGCGAATTGTTCCAGACGAGGAGGATGCGGCCATCGGCCAGGCGTCGCATCGCCGGTGGAGCGGCTGGCGACACGAACCGGCTGTCCCGGACGTCTTGCCACGACTCGCCGCCGTTTGGCGAAGAGGCTTCCACGAGGTGCCCGCCATGAAGTTGGCGAAACAGCATCCAAATTCGTCCGTCGTTCAACTCCACGCCCGACTGCTCGTCCAACTGAACCGGCGCGGTGGAGTCAGCGATGATCTCCTTCCCCGACCGCCAGGTCTTTCCCCGGTCGTCGGACAGAGCGCAGAAGGCGCCCCACTTCCGCTTGTCGTCGAAAACGTGCCATATCGGCAGGATGATGCGCCCGGTCTTTGACACCACGGGCTGGTGGATCCCGCAGTACTTATAGCCTGTGGGAACGATTTGGACGTCCGACCAGGTCTTGCCATTGTCGTCGGACATCACGTGGAAGACTGCCAAGTTCCCCTTGTAAGTCTCCCAGTCGAAGGCGACCCGGCGCAATACGCCGAAGATATGGATGCCGCCCTGTTTGTCGCAAAGAGTGGCGCCATCAGCCCCGGCGATGTAGCGGGCTTTGCCCTCGGTGCGGGGAAACTCGAACAGCACCAGCGGTTTGGTCCAGGTCGCACCGTTGTCGCGAGAGAACCGGGCGAAAGCCAATTGTACCGTTCCAGTCGCATCGGCGGTGCCGGGCTTTTCCTCTGGCCACCACGTCATTACCCGTCCGTCCGGCAAGGCCGTCACCCAGAAGCCAAACGGCTTGGGGCACTCGGCCTGCTCGATGCCGGCAGCACCTGCCTCGAGGACGAAAATGGCCGTCGAAAACAGAGTTGCCCAAAAGAGAACACACAAGAGTTGGTTGTTTCGCATGCGTGTTAGACCACTCGTTAGAAACTCGCGAAATTGGGATGATTCCAGTTCGTCGAACCAGCTTTGACCAACGCCGGATCGAAGTTGTGCATGCGGGGGATGATGTGGGGTACTGCTGGTCGTTGATGGTGTCCAGCAGGGCAGTCTACTTTGCCTTCTCATTTGGCTTCAGTTCCCGAATCCTGATATTTCGCCAACGGACCTGATACGGCCCCGTGGCTTTTCTGATGCCGTGGACTTGCAGGCCAATGAAACCGGTGGTGTCCATGTCGTCACGAAAGTCGGCACAAGGGACACCATTGACCCAGGAGCGGATACGGTCGCCTTGTGCGATGATGCGGTAGCGGTTCCACTCGCCTTCCTTGAAAGCCTTTCTTGCCTCAGGCTTGTCGGAGAAATCATCAAGCCATTTGGTTCGCCGTCCTTCATCCCAAAAGTTTCCCGACGTCTCGCTTGCCGCTGTGGAGATTTCACATTGGTAGCCGTAGACCTCACCCTTCTTGCGAATGCGTTTAGGTTTTGACATCTGTGGCGTGTCCTTTTCGTACACGTGACTGCGGATCTGGATGCCGGAATTCAGCTCCTTGTCGCACAGCACCTCCAGTTCGAGGACAAAGTCGCTGAATGGTCCTTTGCAGAGGAACGTGTTGTGGCTGCCATCGGCGGTGGTTCCGACAATCGTCCCGTTCTTGGCTTCGTACGTGGCGAAACCACCTTGCTTCGTCCACCCCTCGATGGTTTTCCCATCGAAAAGCGAAACCCACTTCCCCTCATCGGCGCTTGCGATTGCGCCAACGGAGAAGACGATTGTAAGCGCCGTGTAAATACCGAGTCGTCGCATCGTGTTGGTCCTTCATGTTGCAGGTGCGGGAGTTGATGCCGGATAGTATACCGCGTTGTCCGATCGGCTGCGAATAATCGGGGCATGTTTCCTTGTTATCTTGTTATTTCTCAACAAAGATTTCTGGTGCCACAATCGCCTTTTTTTCTGGGCCGCTGTACACGCGGATGGCCGCGGAACCGCATTTGGGAGGAATGAGCGAGCGAACTAATGATGCGTATCTCTGGCCGTACGGAAACTGGCCGACTTCTGCCTGACGTTCCCCGATATAATTACCGAGGACCAGATTTGACGGTCCCTTCAATACCCAATACATGGTAACAACACTTCGGCCCAACAACCGCCTTGGGGTGAGCGTCCAAATGAACTGGAGACTCGCAACGGTGTATCGTTTCCGCCTCATGGGCTCACGGCAAGTGAGTTGTGAGGTCCCCACCTCACTTCAACAGTGTCAACAGCATGACCTGCGGCGTCTCAGCCTTGATGCTGTGCGGCGTTTGGGACAGCATGTGAATCCAGGTGCCAGCCTTTCCAGCCACCGATTCATTACCGACCGTCATCGCGGATTCAGCCTTGATAGTTTGGCCTCTTTCGTTTTCACAAAGGCGACTGGGGTGTCGCATCTTCCTGCCGACTATGCGACAATTCAGCACCCGTCTGATTTCAGTTTTCACTTCTTTTCCTGGGAGACTGCACGATGAGATGCTTGTTGATGTTTGTTGCTGCTTCCGTTGTCGCCAGTGGGTTCGCTGTTGGGAGAGAACCAACGCAGCCGAACGAACACCTGAAAGGCTTCGGTCCCTTCATTGGAACGTGGCGATATGAAGGGCCTTTGCCGGAGGAAGTGCCCGGCGTCATGAAAAAGGGAAGCAAATGCACCGTTCAATTTTCGTGGCGGTGGATTCTCGACAAGCAAGCCGTGATGCAAGACTTGAAGGTTGAGTTCGAGGGAGACAAGCGAGTTTCCCTGAAAGAACTGATCGGCTGGAACGCCGCCGACCAAGAGCTCGTCATTGGAGGTGTGATTTCAATAGGCGGGGTGGAACTGGGCACCATTCATTTGGATCCACGGGCGAAGACACTCACCGTCGAAACGAAAGGCGTCAACGCCGAGGGTGGGAAAACCACAAGTAAATCTGTGTTCACGAAGGTCGACAGGGACACCATGACGTTCAAGAGGCTGGAGAGCACTGGCAATATCGTGGAAGGCCCAAGCCCCATATACGAACTCACACGAGTCAAACGCGACAAAGGTAAGAAAGCACCGAAGTGACCAACCCGTGAACGACCAACAACCCCAAGGCCGATGGGCAACCATCGGTCTTTTTGTTGGCACATCCGCATTGCAATGTGGCATGATGGTTCGAGGCACGAACTGCGTGGTCGAAGATAATCATGTCCATCACGTCGGACAGAGCTACCCAAGCAGTGTGAGTATATTGCTGAGGGCGCTGCAGACGCCGCGCGACGTGCACCCGGCCAATACTTCATCAGTGCGCTTTTATCCGCAACGATGAAAGCCCTCGTTTCTCTTCCTTGCCATACGATAACAATCGGGCCTTCAGCACGGAAACGATCCGAGTCACAAACTGAATCGATCCAGTACTCGCACTTGCCTCAGGACGTTGGTAGTGGGCAGCGGCCAATCCGGCACCGTCTACCAACTGGTTGCGGTAGAGGTTGCGATTCTAGATAATGACGGCTTTGGAGGCTCGCCTTATTCAAAGGAACGTTCGTATGTCCATCTGTATGTCCAAACGTATTCAGCTTTTCAGGAACCAGCAGCGCACCGATGTTGCATGGCTGGCGGTCCTTGCCGCCGGCACCTTTCTGCTGGCCATTGCCGCGAACGTTCATGCCCAAACGTTGGCCGATCTTGCCCGCCCGATGGAAGGGCGCAGTAGGCGGTCCAGTTCCGCTGCGGTGGACAAAGCTGGCAATCCCATTCACGGTAACCAGGACAACTCGCGAGTTGCATCTGGCGAGACCAAGACCGTGTTGAATGCGAAGGGGCCAGGTATCGTGACCCATATGTGGTTTACGTTTCTCGGGCCTGGCCGCCACATTTGGGCGCCAAACGGTTCCGCCAATCACCAAGAGATTCTGCTGCGAGTCTACTATGACGAAAACGAACGCCCTGATATTGAGGTGCCGTTTGGCGACTTTTTTGGTAACTGTTTCGGCAAACGAACCGAGGTGATCAGTCAGCCGGTGGTTGTCGAAGACGGCGATTCGTACAACTGCTTCTGGCGAATGCCGTTTCGCAAGGCGATTCGGATCGATCTGGTCAATCAGAGCAAGAAGAAATTGAACCTGTTGTATTACAACATCGATTGGATCAAGCGAGAGTCGTTGCCGAAAGACACACCCTATTTCTATGCCCGGTATCATCAGGAGTATCCCGTCCAGCAAGGTCGGGATTACGTTATTCTCGACACGAAGGGGAAAGGACACTATGTGGGGACCGTGTTGGCCGTCCGGACGCGCAGCCCTTCCTGGTTCGGCGAGGGAGACGAGAAGATCTATATCGATGGCGATAAGTCGCCGTCGATCTGGGGTACCGGAACGGAAGACTATTTTCTTTCCGCATGGGGATTGAAAACGGCAAGCACACCCTATTTTGGAACCCCATACTTCTACCAAGGAGGTGTTGTTGGCGGCCACACTTCAGCCTACCGCTGGCACATCCATGATCCGATTGTGTTTCAAGAGTCGCTGAAGGTGACAATAGAGCATTGGGGTTGGATCTCGGTCGATGAGAACATTCGTGGGGAGCGAACCAGTTGGAACGAGCGTCAGGATGACTACGCGAGTGTTGCCTATTGGTATCAGTCCGGCCGGCCTTCCGTTACGCGCTCCGTGCCATCGGCGGCCGAACGCAAATTGCCCGGCCTCGATCTTGTTTTTTCCGCGAAAGGATTCGTCGGAAAAAAGTATCACGGCCCAGGAGAGTGCCGAGTGCAGGCGAATCTGGCGTTTTGTCCAGGTGGCCAACTGTTATTCAAACCTAAGACAATTGATGATGCGTGGGTCGAACTCCCATTTTCAGTCGACAAGAAAGAACCTCGGCGATTATTGCTGAAAGTGACTCGGGCCGACGACTATGGTATCTACCAAGCGTATCTGAACGGCGTGAAAATCGGTTCGCCTTTGGATCTGTACAGTGATAAAGTCGTCGAGTGGGAATGGCACCTGTTGGATTTCTGGCCGAACCCAGGCCAGTACACGCTACGGCTGAAGTGCATCGGCAAGAATGACCGATCGAGCGGCTATTACATTGGAATCGAATCGGTCCGGTTGCGAGCGCGCCGGCCACGGGTGGCTGAATGGGCACACGACAAGAACAATGACTGGCGCAAGAACCCGATTCTGTACCATTGAGTTGGCTTGGAATGCGGCCGAAGCCAGTCGTTATATATTTGGGCGCTGATCACAATGCCGTTATCTCACACAGTCACGTGCGAAGCGACTCTTGTCATGTCAAAGATTAGCCCACGACTGGTCCGAATTGGGCTGTCCATGCATTTCATGCTGCGACTCTGGCAACTGTAGCTTCTTATCCTTGCCGGCTGGATCAACCGCCAACAGCAAGAAGTGATCGAGTATCTACATACTGAGAACCCTGTACGCAAACAGAAGATCGGCAAGAAACGCAACCGATTGTGCGGCTGTCGAATTGGGTGAAGCGAGTCAACGTCGCGTTGAGCGAAAAGGAGTGGTCCGCAGTGCGCCGCAGCGTCGCGCGCGGATGCCCGTTGGGAGATCCGGCGTGGGTCGAGTCGGCCCTCCGCAACCGCAGTCGCCCACGCGAAAAAAAACGACCCGCGATGCCAAACAAAGAGTCCTGACCCCGTTTCTTTGCGATTCGTCATCTGATTCACATTATCTTCGGGTCTGCAACCTACGGATGAACTTCGACTTCCCGCAATGTCTCTTAGTTTCTATTATGGTTTCTTGCCAACCCGTTCTTGGATGCTATCCCGCTGCTCAATCGCTGCCCGGTATCCCGGATCATGGCGAATTGCACTGTCGAAATCCGCTATCGCTTTGCGATGCTCGCCTCGTATCTGAAAATCACATCCACGTCTGAAATAGGCTATTGCCAACAGGTTCCGATCGTCCAGCTTGTCAGGAAACTCAGCGGTCAGATTTCGAGCAAGTGAGATCGCGTCATCGAATTGACCGGCATCAAGGAGCCTGTAAACCATTGACCTTCTATATTCCTTTTGTTGGTGCGCCACTTCGTATCCTCGTGAAGCGTCCCAAATCCTAATACACCCTGCCAGGACTCGCGCAGCCAACTTTTGGCCATCTGGACTCCAAGCCACCGGTCCTCTTCCAGGCATACTGAGAACTTCGCTCTGCGAGTCCAGGCTCCAGACTTTGATCGTGCCGTCCCAACCGCCGGACGCAAGTCGTGGTTCTGTTGGATGCCAAGCCAAAGCCAAGCAGTCCTTGTGGCTTCGAAGTAGGGCAACCTCTTTTTCCGCAGCCCAGTCGAAGACATGTATCAACCCCCGCGAACCGCTCAAGGCAAGGAGTCTACCATCAGGAGACCATGCCAAAGCACTGTTAAAGATCCCGAGACGGTGCTGTCTAACAATCGTGATTTCGTTTCCCGTGGTAATCTCCCAGATCTTGACGGCCAGCGATGTGCCGTGCGACGCTGCCAACCGACGCCCGTCCGGACTCCAAGCTACACAGCGAACCACCTCAGAGTGACCACGAAAGGTGCGGATCTCGTCTCCCGTTTCGGTGTCCCACAGCTTGACCGTGCCATCTTGGCTACCCGAGGCCAATTGTCCGCCTTTCGGGCTCCATGCAACCGACCAGACCACACTCGTATGTCCGCGACACGTCTTCAATTCCCGACTTGTAGCCAAGTCCCAAATCTTGACTGTCGCGTCAGCCGCACAGGAAGCAAGATACTTCCCGTCTGGAGACCACGAGACACCATAAACGGTGTCACTGTGTCCGTTCAGATTAAGAATCTCCTTTTGCATCGTTGAATCCCATATACAGACCGTGTGATCGTAAACTGAAGCAATACGGCGTCCATCTGGAGACCACTTCAGATTCCCGATGGAATTCGCGATGCCTGTTGATGAGAGAAGGTTTCGCCGTAACGCCCCCGGCTCCCAAATTCTGACAGTGCCATCTTCGCTGGCCGAGGCGAGACGCTTACCATCCGGGCTCCAGGCAGTCTGCCAAACCACACCCGCGTGGCCTTTGAGCTCGAATCTCTCACCTCGGGGATCCTTATTCCAAATTCTAATGACGTCGTCATCTCCTCCAATTGTCAAACGTTGACCGTTCGGACTCCATGCCACACAGTTTCGCCACGCCAGCCGTTTCGAAATTGACGCCTGATCTCCTTTCAATGTTAGAGCAAGCTTTCCAGACAGGGGGTGCCATATCCGGACTGACCAATCCCGCAAGCCTGTTGTGGCGACATACTGACCGCCTGGACTCCAATCCAACGAATTGATTTTGCGGCTATTGATTCGCATGGAACGAATCTCCGACTCTTTTGAGGCATCCCAAACCTTGATTGTTGAGTCGGCGCTTCCGGAGATGAGATACTGGCTATCCGGACTCCACGCGACCGATGTAACTTCGTTACCATGTCCCTTCAAAACAGCCAATTCCAGGCCGCTCAATGCGTCCCAAATCCGGACAGTGCCATCCTGGCTTCCCGAGGCGAGCTGGTGGGAATCCGGACTCCAAGCCACTGCCAAGACGGCTTTCGTGTGCCCAGAAAGGCACAAAAGCTCTGCTCCGTTGGATGTATCCCAAACCCGGATCGTCTTATCAGTGCCACCCGAAACGAGACGACGGTTGTCCGGACTCCACGAGAGGGACCGAACCCATTTTTCATGTCCGTGCAAGGTGTTCTGCTCCTTGGCGGTTATTGAGTCCCAAATTCTAAGTGTGCCATCTTTGCCGGCAGAGGCGAGACGCTTACCATCCGGGCTCCATGCAACCGCCAGTACACCTCCTTCATGTGCCCGCAAGGTATGCAGATCCGTGCGGCAATGAGACAGGAGGTAATACCATTCCCAGCCTCGAAAATCCGGTAGATCTTTGTGCGGGAAATAACGGTTCAGCAGTAGTTGTAATCGCTCAATTTGGGCAACGGGCAAATCCGTAAGGCCCAGCCGCATACTGGCGACATACAAGTTCTGCTCGGCAACGTCGCGCTGCCGCCTTGCTATTTGCTGCTGCTGGTTTGCGAATTCTCTTGCCTTTTCAGCGGCGATGCGTTCTTTGTTGGCGATTTCTTCGTTACGTCGCGCACCATCTAGTCTATCCTTTGCAACACTCTCCGCATGCAGGGCCCATACCGCAAGATACAGACTGACAACGGTGGCCAGGACAAGAACCACGCCAATCGTCGCGACTGTGGCAAGCTGTGCCTTGTGTCGGCGTACGAACTTTCGGAACCGATAGACAGCTGACGGAGGGCATGCCTCGACCGGTTCGTCGCTAAGATAACGTTGGACATCCCTGGCGAAGTCATTGGCTGTCTCGTAACGGTCGGCCCGGTCTTTCTCCAAGGCCTTCATCGTCACCCAGTCCAGCTCTCCAGACAGGTAGTTTGACAGTTTCTTCGGGTCTGTCTTCCGATGCTGAGCCACCGTGGCGGCGGCCTGACCGAGCGAGCTGATCTTCGTGCTTGGCTTCGGGGGATCATCTTCTCGAATGATTCGACGCAGCTCGCCAAGTGCTGCCTTGCGCATGTGCGTCTTACTGAACGGCGTGCTGCCAGTGAGCAATTCGTAAAGCAGTACTCCGAGCGAGTAAATGTCGCTTCGAGTGTCAATGTCCAGGCTGCTCAACTCTGCCTGCTCGGGGCTCATGTAAAGTGGCGTGCCAACAACTTCGGCGAACTTCGTGAACAGAGTACGATCGGTCAACCTCTGGTTGAGCGCCTTGGCGATGCCAAAATCAATCACTTTCGTCTCTGGCTGTCCATCACGCAACGTCACCAGGACGTTGCTTGGTTTGATGTCGCGATGAATAACTCCTTTCTGGTGAGCATGTTGAATCGCTTGGCAAACCGACACGAAGAGT
Source organism: Planctomycetota bacterium (assembly GCA_024274855.1). Classification (GTDB taxonomy): domain Bacteria; phylum Planctomycetota; class Planctomycetia; order Pirellulales; family Pirellulaceae; genus JAJSAJ01. Next base: position 14,019 of record JAJSAJ010000624.1, read on the forward strand.
TGGAGTCGTTCCGAAATCGCAAGATTGCTTTTTTCGCAGAACTCCGTAATCGGAATCCCCCGCACTAATTCCATCACAAAATAAGGCCGACCGGAATCCGTGGTCCCCGCGTCCAACACACGAGCGATGCCAGGATGATCCATCAAAGCAAGTGCCTGTCGCTCTGCCTCAAATCGGGCGACAACCTCCTTGGTGTCCATACCCGGTTTAATAACTTTAAGTGCGACCCTGCGAACTATCGGCTCCTGCTGATCGGCCATGAAGACGACACCGAATCCGCCTTCGCCAATCTGCTGCAGAAGCTTGTACCGCCCAATAGTTGTACCGGGACGCTCGGAGATATCGGTTCGATCAACCGTAGGCGAGATGTCCACAGCGGGAGATTCCATGAACTCGCCCACCTCGGGATGTGCGTTCAGAAGGCGTTCGATCTCCCGACGCAGATCCGGGTTATCGCCACAAACCTCGTCGAGGTACTTGACACGTGCTTCGACCGAGGGCAATTCAAGGGCTACCGAAAAAATCTTATCAACGCTAGGATGCGCTTCGCTCATACCAAGACCTCCTGCAAGACGTTCTCCCAAGGAATAATGCGAAAACTACGGTCTGCGCGCCTCACGAAAAACGGCCGTTCTTGCAACATCTTGGTCTGGACTCCGGGAGCCACTTCCGAAGAACCACCTCTTTTCTTGCGTAAAGCGTTCCCGGCACCTCGTGAATCTGGCGAAAACCGGACACTAGAACAGGAGAACGCACAGCAAGATATTATCCCCTACCCTATAGAACGTGCTTGATCCCGAAGCTCACAATACAGCCACGTCTTGGCGTAAGTCCAATAGCGACAGGCAGTTGCACGTGAGATACTCATCGCGTCTGCCGCCTCTTGAGTCGACATCCCGCAAAAACACCGTAGCTTGACCAGCATAGCTTTGGCGGGGTTCTCTTCGGCCAACTTGACCAGCGCTTCGTCAATTGCCAACACCTCGTCTGCAGCTCCATCCGGATTTACATACGTCAGACCATCCAAGTCGACTTACTGCTGTCCCCCTCCTCGCTTTAGACCTAACTTGAATCGAGTTTTGGCGGAGAGATTTTAATTTGACGCTGTATTTGTAGAGTCAACAGGCCGAATGGCTGTGTTTTGAAATGCGATGTTTCTGGAACACTTCGATCGATCGAGGGCTAAGTCGCGACCTCCAGAAGATCAAGGACGTGTTGTTGATACGGCGTGGCAAGCGTCAGCTTGTCGAATTCAGACTCGAACTCGGGGATGCGTATTCGGTTTCGGCACGGCGTGCCGAGGTCCGCCAGGATGTCGTGGAAGCTCTGCACGGGAAAATCGTCGTCGGTACGGCGCCTTGAGTCTTTACGTTTGGCTGACTTCGATCGCTGTGCCGGAGCAACGATGGATTCACGAGCTGCGGTTGCGGACTGTTGGTCATCGTCTGCGAACAGCAGGGGCCGTAGTTTTTCACGCATGTGCCACTCGATGTAGTAAGCCAGCATACAGATGAACACGTGCGACCGAATGCGGTCTTCGTTGTGGTGGTAGATCGGACGCAGCGACAGATCGACCGTCTCCATGCAACGAAAAGCACGCTCGACCTTCGCGAGACTCTTGTAGGTCTCGACAACCTGCTCTGAGTTCATCTGCTTCTTGTCGACACTGCTGCGAACAACGTAGAGACCATCGAGCGCGGCCTCTTCTCGAATCCGCGCTTCGTTGCGAGTGAAAACAAATGAGTTCTCGGTGATCGTGAGGTCGAAGTGTTTCGCCATCTTGTGCTTGCCGATCACTTTGCCAACGCGAAGGCCAATCGCTTGCTCACCACGAAGCGGATTGCGTCTGCGAAGAGTCGCACGTCGAATCGGCTCGAGCTGGTCTTCGGTTGCCTTGAGTAACTCTTCTCGCTTGCGCATTCGTTGCTCGGCGAGCGCCGGATTGCGACAAACAACAAGCCGTTCGTCCGGGAAATGCTCGGATGTGACTTCTGCCAAATCCTGCTTGTCGAACAAAGACATCTGGATCGCGCCCGCTTCCCGTAACTTTCGAATTCCCTCGGTACGCAAGGCTGAAATCCAATCAAGACCCTCGACGCCTCGCAGGTCTTCGTTGATACGGGCCGACGTAATCATTCCACGATCTCCGACGAAAACGATGCGATTGATGCCGAAACGTTTCCGTGCTCGCGCGACGATTTGCGTGAACGTCGGCGGGTCGGCTGTATTGCCCGGAAACACCTCGATCGCGATTGGCCTGCCGTCGGAATCGCACAGTAGTCCGTACACAATCTGTGGTCGATCTCGGCGGTGATCGCGACTGTAGCCGTGTTTGATCAATGGGCTTGTGCGCCCGGTGTAGTAACTTGACGAGACATCGAAGAGCACGAGATGACCGTCCTTAAGATGCTTCTTGGCAAGCTTGTTTTCGATTCTCGTTTGTCGTTTCACCAGCCAATCCATCGCGGCATAAAGCTGATGTACATCTACCTCCCCAAGCTCCAATTCTTCGGCCAACGTATGTTTGGCAGTTTCGGCGTTCAGCGCTGCGGTGGTGCTCAGCTTTGAACGTGGCGAGAGGACGCGAGCCGCGACCAACGCCATGATCAGACCTCGTTCGCGGCAAGGTCGAGAAGCAAGTAGATTCTCCAGACCAAGTTTCTTCGCCGTTTGGAGCACCGCCAGCACATTGCCATGCGGCAAACTTCTGACGATTTCAAACGAAGAATGTGGCGAGTTCTCGTCAAGTTCACCACTTAGTCGCCGCTTCATGAAATCAATCACGTCTGGCGGCAGCTGCGTGAGATTCCCCACCGTCTCGTGCTTGACCTTGCCATCCTGGCGATAGCTACAGCGCAGCAGCACGGACGTGTACAC
>JAJSAJ010000625.1 GCA_024274855.1 Planctomycetota bacterium
TAACCGGCGAGTGATCTCCAAGAGTGACGGGTTGGTGCTGAATACGTGGCTGAAGAAGCTGAACGACCTGGAGCAGACCCCGCAGGTGTTGGGCACCGAAGGGCCCATCGATCCTGAGCTGTGGGTGGCCCGGTTCGACGCACTCGATGGACGCGTACTGGGAACACTGGTGAACTTCACCTGTCATCCCAACATGCATGACCGCCGCGCCGGCAAGTGGTCCGCGGACTTTCCCGGCGTGATCGCCGAGCGGATGGCGCGGGCGTATGGGAAACAGACGGTGTCCGTGTTCACTCAGGGTGCCTCTGGTAACATCTCGCCCAACTCGCAGTTTATCCCCAGCTGGAGGGAGAAAGCCGCGGTCTTTGCAAACGCGGCGGTGGCTGCGGCCAGGCGAGCGATTCCCATCGAGGGGCCGACCGCCGTGGACTACGCTCGGCGCGATGTCCAGGTGCCGCGCCGCGATCCCACGGACCAACGCCAAGGAGCCGTTGCCCGGCTGGGCTGGCGGCGAGCCCCAGGTGGTGCGGCGCCTCGGAACCGCAAAGTCCCGGTCAGTGTTGCACGAATCGGACCGCTGGGCATTGCGACCAATCCCGGCGAGCTTTTTGTGGAGTGGGGACTATCGGTGAAGAAGCGCTCTCCGTTTCCCCACACGATTCTGTGCGAGCTGACCAACGAGTGGATCGGCTACGAACCGACAGTGCAAGCCTTCCAGCACGAGGGTTACGAGACGCTGGTCGGTGTGAATTTTGTGACGGCCGAGGGGATCCAGAAGCTGGTGGATACGGCGGTGGAGTTGTTGCAGGAGTTGCGAGCGAAGGATGGCCGCTAACCCGCGCACCTGTGCGTGGCCAGTGCACCGGGCGAGTTCGAGCTCATCCCGCGAGGCGAGGGCTTCAGCAACGATGACCAGCTTGAGCGCCGCCGACGCGCGGATCCGATAACCGGCAAGGACTTCTCGTCTCGCCACAGCTGGATCATGCAACGCGACGAGCAGATGGCGGGCCTGTTCGCCATTGACCTTGATCCCTGTGCAGTTGGGCAATCAGTTCCTCGGTTCGGGAATAATCTTCAATACAATGCGTTTCCCGTCGCGTTGGACGACGACCTTCGCCGTCTTGCCGATCTTCAAAGCATCCAGAGCGTACGTGTAGTCGTAGATATTCTCGATTCTCTTCCCAGCCAATTCGACAATCACGTCCCCACCTTCCAATCCGGCTTTTGCAGCCGGACCGCTCTTGGTCACTCCCGAGAGTTTCAGGCCCTTGATGCTTTCACCGGCGTAATCGGGAATCGTCCCCAGGTAGACGCGTCGGTTCGTGTCCCGTCGTCGGGAGGGACCGCTGTCGGCCGCCGCATAGGCTGGGCTCTGATCTCGCCGCACCAGTCCGCGGGCAATCAACGCCATCAACTTGGCCACCTTGGCTGCTCCGTCATAATTGAGAGTCTGTGGCAGATCGCGCGGAGTATGGTATTCGTGGTGTGCTCCGGTAAAGGCGGACAACATCGGCACACCATGTTGATAGAAGCTTGCTCCATCGGACGGAACAAAGCCTCCTTGCTGTATTGAAATTGCTAGTCCGACCGGCACATTGCGTCGTTCGATTTCCTGGCTCCAAATCGGCGAGGAACCGACGCCTTGCAGGATGAGTTTCTTGCGCAATCGGCCGACCATATCTAGATTAAGGCAAGCGGCGATACGGCGGTGGAGCAGAGTGACAGAACCGCCTCTTGCGACGCCCCGGACTTTCGACTTCAGAGCCGCCTCTTCCACGTCGACTAAATGGTGTGATCCCAGCAGGCCCAACTCTTCCCCCGACCAGGCAGCAAAGACGACGTCCCGTTTCATGGCCAGCTTTCCGGATCGACGTTGATCGGCCAGGTATTGCGCGATTTCCAGCATGGCGCCGACGCCCGACGCATTATCATCCGCTCCAAAGTGAATCTGCTCACGCTCGTCGTCCTTTGCCAGTGACGATCCACCCTCGCCCCGGCCGAGGTGATCGACGTGGGCACCAACGATGACATAGTTGAGTGTCGGCTTGGGACCGGTCTGCAATCGAGCCAACACATTGCGTCCTGTTCGCCGCTGCTGATGCAAGTCGATTTTTGCCGAGAGTTTCTTGTTGCTCAAAGAGAACCCGATCATTTGCTTGCCTCTGTCCAGCTGTTGCTGGATCTTCTCCAAGTCCTTGCCCGCAGCTTTGAACCATGCAGTCGCTACGGCATTGGTCACCGAAACGACCGGCAAGCTGCCCACGCCCATACTGCCGCTGAACTTCAGCGGCACAAGCTGCTGTTTCACCCGAGTGCGTGGTCCTGATACGACAATCAATCCAGCAGCTCCCTTGTCGCGAGCGATCATCGTCTTGTAACGCAAGTTGGCATACCGATTCAATTGTTGACGTTGTTCGTCAGGAATCTCTTCGGGCAGGTACCGCAAGACAACGATCCATTTTCCCTTGACATCAAGATGAACATACGAGTCGTACGTTCCTTCGTCCCCTTCGCCGGGAGCCAGAATTCCGTATCCGGCAAAAACAACGGGCGCGGGTTCGACTTGCCCCGTCGCCGAAAAGGTCAGCGGCAGCCAATCGCGACCGGTCTGATACGATTTGTCGCTCCAGGTTAATGAGTTTTCCTTGCCGAGTGAAATGCCGGCCGTAAAGGTGAAAGTTTGAAAATACGATCCAGCATCGCCCGCTGGTGCCAGCCCCAGATGGTCGAAATAGGCGGCGACGTACGCCGTTGCCAGGCGTTCCCCTTTGGTACCGGTGGCTCGCCCGGCCAATTCTTCGCGACACAGGTACTTGACGTGCCGCTCGATATCCGGGCCTTGGATTGTTGCCTCCGTCAACTCGGCCTGGTCGCCGGCGGCCCGTCTTGCCGACGACGTATCGATTGCCTGACGACTGGTAAGCCCGAGTCTCTTGCGAGCCTCCTGGTGATTCCACTCGCCAAAGAAGATCTGTGACGTTTTTTGCCGGGTGCGGTTGCTGGTCCAAGCTAACTGTTTGCCGTCAGGACTGAAGACAGGAAGGCCGTCGAAACCGGCAGTGTCGGTCACACGCACCGGTTTGCACCGCCCGTCGGTATCGACCAGGTAGAGTTCGAAGTTGGCAAAACCGTGTATGTTCGTCGCGAAAATCAAATACTCACCGCTCGGATGATAGAACGGCGCCCACGACAGGGCTCCCAGTTTGGTCAGACGCTTTGGATCGGTGCCGTCGGCATTGATCGTCATGATTTCCGCGGTGGCTCCGTCGAGTCCGAAGCGGCGGAAGCAAATACGTTTGCCGTCAGGAGAGAAAAAAGGACCGCCGTCATAGCCAGGGACATCCGTCAATCTCTGCACGCCAGTTCCATCGCTCTTCATGCGATACAGATCGAGCATCACGGCCGGGTCGTGTTTGAATCGCTCTGCCTCCGACTCGGTCATTGACCCATCATACGCCCGTCGGTTCGAGGTGAAGACGACCCACTTGCCGTCGGGTGATACCGACCCTTCCGCGTCGTAACCACGTACGTTGGTCAGGTTGGTATACTTGTTCGTTTCCGTGTCATAGAAAAAGATATCGAAGAACTCATCATAGTCCCACGAGTACCGGCGTTGGCGCCCCTCTTTTCTTGCGAGCAGTTCAGCTTTTTGCTTGGCGACCGCCTCGGGATCTTCTTGCGTGGATGCGAACAGGATCTGCCGGCCGTCAGGATGGAACCAGGCGCATGTCGTTTTTCCGATACCTCGCGATACGCGCGCAACGTCTCCCGTCTCGAGGTCCATCGTGTAAATCTGGAAGAATGGGTTTCCGGGCTCTCGTTCGCTTTGAAAGACCAACGCTTTTCCGTCACTGCGAAAGTAGCCTTCCCCGGCGCGGCGTCCCTCGAACGTCAGCTGCCGCACGCCGCTCAGAAACGTGCTTTCGACCTCACCTTTCAACTCTTCATCGGCAACAAGGTTCGGCAGGCTGCCAAAGATGCTGAACAGGACGGTCGCAAAAAAACAGAACCGCGACAATTGTGATACAGTCGACTTGATGAGGCGGCATGTTGTCATTGAAATATCTCCGGGTCAGCTGGTTTGGCTGTTGTCATGGGGAATGAAAGGCTAGAACAATGTCTTCTCTTGTAACACTTTAGCCGAATGGCGAGTTGCCGGCTGGATGAGAGAAAAGAGTAGAACACGAATTACCACTTATTTTCTCTGATCCCGGGCCGAAGACCCAAGTGAACGTTCCGAGCGCGTCTGCCCTTTTCGTCGGCGAGCGACAGCACATGGGCAATCGGCAATGCACGTATCGGGTAGCAGTCTGTCATCATCATTCTGTCCATATTAACCCGAGTCGGTTGTCATCACGGGAACTCACACTTGTGGTGGGGCAAGGGCGGTGCCGTGTCAAGGATAAGATTAGCGTGCCACTGTCCGCTAGTCTGCCCGAACGTCGTAGGCATAGAGGTCTTGGTCACAGCGGAGATAAAGCCTGCCGCCGCAGACGACGGGATGGGCCAAATAGGAATTGGGTTTTTTTCTCGCTAGTTTGAACTCGCCGACCGGTCCGGGTATCGGTGTAGATATCGATCCAGACTACATCAAGAAGTATAGCGTCGTCAAAGATGTTTGACGAATTTCGAGTTGCTGACCGATGGTAACGGTCCACTGAACCGGCGCGAGGCCCGTTTCACGAAGAGAGACGATGGCTTACGGGAGCGACGCTGCGGGGGAGCA